>JBCCCR010000018.1 GCA_039033415.1 Pseudomonadota bacterium
GCTGCTCAAAAATACGGTTCAGGGCAGCGAGCTTGAGTCGGCGAAGCTGGAGCTGGAGACGGTGCTTCAGCGAGCAACCCAGCTGGAAACCGAAAACGCGACCCTTGCTGAGGAGCGCGATCGCCTAAAGGGCCGGGCCCAGGAGCTGACGGATCAACAATCGGCCCTGATCGCCGCCGCCCGCGACACCCGGCAGCAGACGTCGGAACAGGCTGACCAGTCGGCAAAAATTTCGCAGCTCGAAAGCCAGCTCAAGGCGCGCGAGCAGGCGCTCACCCAGCTGCGGGAGGACTACAGCGAGCTGGCGCAGGAAAAATCTGCCGAACCCACCGTTGTCGAGCCGCCGGATTCGGGTCACGCTACAGAGCTGGAACAGGCGGTTGAAAGCAAAAATCGGCAGCTTGCGCAGCTTCGCCAGGAGATCGAAGACAGCCGCAATCTGCTGTCGACGTTTCAGCAAAAGGTCAATCAGCTGGAAACCGAGGCTCGACGCAAAGCCTACTCGGCGCCGTCGCCAGCAGCACCTGCGGCTACCGTGGAGGCAACACCGGCGCCCGCTCCGCCGTCATCCGGCGCCGTGCCGCTCTTCTACGATCGCCCACCCAGCCAGCTCGACGACCTCACTCGGATCAAAGGCATTGGCCAGGTGCTCGCGACAACGCTGAACAGCATGGGGATTTTTCAGTTTCGCCAGTTGGCCAGCATGACGGACGAAGACATCGTGACGGTCACACGCAAGCTCCGCGGCTTTAAGGATCGGATTGCCCGGGATGAGTGGGTCAGCCAGGCCCAGGCGTTGATCCGGGAACAGGACTGAGGTTGAGGCCCTAAGCCGCGGTTAGCCAATCCGTCCGTGGCACTGCTTATACTTTTTCCCAGAACCGCAGGGGCACGGGTCGTTTCGCCCCACTTTCTGGCCTTCTCGAACCACCTGTTGCACTGGAGCGGGAGCCGCCTGACGCGGCGCTTGTGCCGGGGGCGCGCCGGCCGCGCCGGCGGGTGCGGCGCTGGCGGTTGCCGCCTGGGCCTCGGCATGCTGGTATTCCCTAGGCGCCTGACTTCGGCGCTGCTCGTCCATCGCCTCAACGTCTTCCGGCGCCTGGATCTTCACGCGGGCGAGGATCTTGACCACCTCGCGCTTGATCCGCTCGAGGAGCTCAGCGAAAAGCTGGAATGACTCTCGCTTGTACTCCTGCTTAGGCTGCTTCTGCGCATAACCACGCAGATGGATGCCCTGGCGCAGATAGTCCATGTTCGCCAGATGGTCTTTCCAAAGCTGGTCCAGCACGTGGAGCATCACCGCCTTCTCGAAATTCCGCATCACCTGCTCGCCGGTTTGCTGCTCTTTTTCGGCGAAGTAGGCGTTCATGCCTTTCTCAACCTTATCCTTCAGCCCGGCCTCGTCCAGCGAATCGTCCTCCTCCAGCCACTGGGCGATCGGCAGCTCGACGCCAAATTCGCCAGCCAGCGCTTTTTCCAGCCCGGCGATATCCCATTGTTCGTCGACACTCCCAGGGGGAACGAACTGATGGAACTCTTCGGAGAAAACGTCGTGTTTGATGTCAGCGATAGCCGCTTCGATCTCCTCAGCGTCCATCAGATCATTGCGCTGCTCGTAGATCACCTTTCGCTGATCGTTGGCCACGTCGTCGAAGTCGAGCAGGTGCTTTCGCGTATCAAAGTTGTGGGCTTCCACCTTACGCTGGGCATTTTCAATCGCCCGGGTGACCCACTTGTGTTCGATCGCCTCATCTTCGGTCATGCCGAAACGCTGCATGAGCGCAGTCACCCGGTCTGAGGCGAAGATCCGCATCAGGTTATCCTGCAGAGACAGGTAAAACCGGCTTGAGCCCGGATCTCCCTGCCGGCCGGATCGGCCGCGCAGCTGATTGTCGATACGCCGCGATTCGTGTCGCTCGGTGCCAATGATGTGGAGACCACCAGCGTTCAGGACCTCTTCGTGGCGCTGCTGCCAGTCCTGCTCAAGGTTCTCGAGCTGACTCTCAGGGACGTCCTCACCCAGCGCCTCACGCTCCGCGCCGAGGTTGCCGCCGAGGACAATATCAGTGCCCCGTCCGGCCATGTTGGTAGCGATGGTCACGGCACCCGGGCGACCGGCCTGCGCCACGATCTGCGCCTCGCGCTCATGCTGCTTGGCGTTGAGGACTTCGTGCGAGATGTTGTTTTGTTTGAGCAGCGTGGACAGATACTCGGAGGTTTCGATGGAGGTCGTCCCCACCAGCACAGGCTGCCCCCGCTCCTGGCAATCGGCGACATCTTCCATAATGGCGCGGAACTTGCCCTCCGGATTCAGGAATACAAGATCGCCACGATCATCACGAACCATCGGTTTGTGGGTCGGGACGACAATCACCTCAAGACCGTAGATCTGCTGAAACTCGTAGGCCTCGGTATCAGCGGTACCGGTCATTCCAGAAAGCTTTTCGTAAAGCCGAAAATAATTCTGGAACGTGATCGACGCCAGCGTCTGGTTGTCGCGCTGAATCGGCACCCCCTCTTTGGCCTCCACCGCCTGGTGCAAGCCGTCCGACCAGCGACGACCCGACAGCGTGCGACCGGTAAATTCGTCGACGATCACCACTTCCCCCTCGCGAACGATGTAGTCAACGTCCTTCTGGTAGAGGGAATGCGCGCGGATCGCCGCGTTCAGGTGATGGACCAGCGCGAGATGCTGGGGATCGTAGAGGGAGTCACCCTCCGAAAGCAGCCCGTTTTTCAGGCAGATTGCCTCAACGTGCTCCATGCCGCTTTCGGTGAGATAAATCTGTTTGGTCTTTTCGTCGACGCTGTAGTCGCCCTCACCGTCGTCTTCGACCTGCCGGGACAGCTGCGGTACCAGCCGATTCACCTGAACATAGAGCTGCGGCGAATCTTCGGTCGGCCCGGAAATGATGAGCGGCGTTCGCGCCTCGTCAATGAGGATCGAATCCACCTCGTCCACGATGGCAAAATGCTGCCCACGCTGGACCCGGTCGTCCTGCGAAAACGCCATGTTGTCTCGCAGGTAGTCAAAGCCAAATTCGTTGTTCGTGCCGTAAGTGATGTCGCAGGCGTAGGCCGCGCGTTTGGCCGCCGGTGCCATGCCCGGCACCGACACGCCAACGGTCATGTCCAGCGCCTCGAATACGGGTCGCATCCAGTCGGCGTCACGGCGCGCCAGATAGTCGTTCACCGTCACCACATGCACGCCGTTTCCGGTCAAGGCGTTAAGGTACGCGGGCAGCGTCGCCACAAGCGTCTTCCCTTCACCAGTGCGCATCTCGGCAATCTTGCCGTCGTTCAGCACCATGCCGCCGATCATCTGGACGTCGTAGTGTCGGAGGCCCAGGGTTCGCACCGCGGCTTCGCGAACGGTGGCAAACGCCTCAGGTAGGAGCTTGTCGAGCGTCTCACCGTCAGCTAAGCGCTGGCGGAACTCGGCGGTACGGGCCTTCAGCGCTTCGTCGTCGAGCGCCTGCAGCGCCGGCTCCGCGTCATTGATCGCGCTGACCAAGCGGGAGAGCTTTTTGATCAGCCGATCATTGCGGCTGCCAAAGATCTGAGTGGTGAGTTTGTTCAGCATGTAGAAGGGCCTCTCCTGAAGCTCAGGAAATAAGGTTCAGCGTGCTTACAATCAAGCCCACGCTGGGGTTTCCGCAGCGAAGGACCGTCAGAACGACTATTTTGCCACGGACCGGATCAGTGATTAGCGGATGCCCGCGATGACCTCGGCAGGATTGATCCGGCGTCCGTCGAGAAGGACTTCAAAATGGACGTGAGACCCGGTAGCGCGACCCGTCGAGCCCATGATCCCCAGGACGTCCCCCGCCTTGACCAGCTGACCGATCTCTACCCGGTTTTCCGCATTGTGGGCGTAACGCGTGACGTAGCCGTTGCCATGGTCAACCTCCACCGTGTTCCCGTACTGCGGTCGGGTGCCAGACCAGGTGACCACGCCATCGGCCACCGCCAGGATTTCGGCGTCCAGCGGCCCGGCAAAATCAACGCCGGCATGCATCGCTATCTCGCCGGTAAAAGGGTCCACGCGTTTGCCATAGCGGGAAGATTGCCACCCGCCGGCAATGGGCTTCCCCGACGGCATCAGCGTCGCGTCGAGCTCTCGACCCGCAATCAAGCTCTCAAGGATCTTGAGTTGCCGAGACTGCGCGTCGAAGCGCGCTTCAAATTGGTGGATTTCCCGAGCCAGATCGACCGCCCCGATATCAGCCAGCAGCGGCGCCTGCTCCGGCCCGCCCACCGGTGGCGTGGACAGGAAATTGAACTCGCCGTCGGTCAGCTTGCCAGCCTGGGTCAGCCGCGCGCCGAGAGACTCCATTCGCACGCTGCGGGCCTGCAGCTCGCCCAGCTTCAGCGCGAGTGCATCGATGTGATCATCATGGCGCTGACGCATCGCCTCAAGCTCGGCTCGACCTTGCTCGAGCTCCTCTTGCCACTGCTCCAGCTGGGCCAGCGCCTGTTGGTCAGCCGCGCTGAAATGACGCCCTCCGTAAACTGCAGCGGTCACAAGCAGCGTCAGTCCAGCGGCGACCATGGCCACAAAGCGCCGGACTTCCCGCTTTCCCAACCGGTACCTGCTCGGCGTTGTGCCGTCGCCGCGAAAGACTATGATGTTCATATGGCTGCTTTTCGTTCTAATGGACCCCGCCGGCGCGATGCCTCTCCGACCAGGCTGAAACGCCTGTTCTCAGACAGCAGTCCGCTGGCCGCGCTGCAAGAGCACGCTCGGGGTATTGCCATGTTAAAAAACGCGCTGTGGCCGTATCTGCCGCCCAGCATCAGGCCGCACTGCGACTTGGCGAATTACCGGGATTCCACGCTGTTTATCCATGCCGACTCACCGCTCTGGGCGGCAAAAGTCCGGCACGCAAGCCCGCAGATACTACATGCAGCCCGTCAGCGTTGCAAAACGCCGGCCCGCAAGCTTGTGGTGCGGGTCCGCTGGCCGCACGCAAAAACCGCCGCTCAGCGCACGCAAAGAAAGCTTATCGGCAGGGTTACCGACCACCTTGAGCAGGCTTCGCAGCACGTGGACGATCCCGAACTGGCGGCGATCATGCAGCGGATCGCGCGCCGACAGCCGTCGGACAGTGAAACGGGGTCAGAGTAAAGGGACAGAGTAAATCGCCACTGTTTGCAGTGGCCTGACAGCTTTCTGCTGGGATTTACTCTGTCCCTTTACTCTGACCCCAGAATTATGACCCCAGAATCAAAAGGCCTGCGCAGGGTGTGCGTAGGAAATCGGCGCGGTGCCCTCGTCGTCAAACGTGACCTCTTCCCAGGCGTCTTTCTGGTCAAGCAACGTGCGCAGCAGCGTGTTGTTGAGCGCGTGGCCAGACTTATGGCCGTAGAAAGAGCCGATCAGGCTGTGACCAAGCAGGTAGAGATCGCCGATGGCGTCAAGAATCTTATGTTTGACGAACTCATCTTCATAGCGCAACCCGTCTTCGTTCAGAATTCGATAGTCGTCGAGCACCACGGCGTTGTCCATGCTGCCGCCGAGCACCAGGTTGCGCTCCCGCAGCATTTCGATATCACGCATAAAACCGAAGGTGCGAGCGCGGGCCACTTCTTTCACAAACGAGGTGGTGGAGAAGTCGATCTCAGCCTGGTGTGAGTGGTTGCGGAACACCGGATGATCAAAATCGATGGAAAAACGCACCTTGAAGCCACTGTACGGCTCGAAACAGGCCACCTTGTCCTCGGATCGCACTTCAACCTTTTTCTTGATGCGGATGAAGCGCTTCGGAGCGCTTTGCTCCTCGATACCGGCCGACTGAATCAGAAACACAAACGGGCCGGCGCTGCCGTCCATAATCGGCACTTCCGGCGCGCTCAGGTCAACAAACGCATTGTCGATCCCGAGGCCGGCCATGGCCGACAGCAGGTGTTCAACGGTCGAGATCCGATGTTCGCCATTGCCCAACGAGGTGGACATGCTGGTATCGCCGACATTTTTTGGATGTGCCGGGATTTCCGCGATGGGATTGACGTCGACGCGACGAAACACGATGCCGGAATCAACCGGCGCCGGGCGCAGGGTCAGGTAAACTTTGCGGCCGGTGTGGATTCCCACACCCGTCGCTCTGATGACGTTCTTAAGCGTGCGCTGTCTTATCATTATTAGGATTGCCCCCCCAGGGATTTGAGGCGTTCATACAGGCGTTTCATTGAACGGCGGCGATACTAACACACGCCTCGCGCTTATGAAACCACTGTTTTGGGTTAAAAACAACACTTGTTGCATATTCACAACACTTGTCACTTCTTTGCCTAAAAAATGACCGCGGGCGGGTGAGAAGCCAGCAAAACCCGCCCACGGTCAGGGCACAATCGTGAAGCAGCGCGGCTGACTGGCGACTGAACCAGCGTCCTGCCAGCCTGATGCGACTTAAGCCTTTGGGTGGTTGGAAAAACGAACCAACCCTAATCCGCCTGCCGTCGCAAGAACGCCGGGATATCCAGATAATCCAGCTGGCTCTCGCCGCCTGTCGCTGGCTCCGCCGGCGCAGGTTCGCTGGCGACAGGAGGCGCCGTCGGCGTCTCAGCCTCCGTTGCGGTGTACTCGACGCCGCCGGTGGTCGCGTTGCGGACCAGCTGAACCGGCTGCTCCTGCGTCGCCGCATCGCGGCTAAGTCCTGTAGCGACAACCGTTACCCGGAGCTCGTCCTGCAGACTGGGGTCGATCACGGTCCCGACAACCACCGTTGCGTCGTCGGAAGCAAATTCGCTAACCGTACGGCCGACCTCTTCAAACTCACTCATGGTCAGATCCAGACCCGCCGTGACGTTGACGAGGATGCCGCAAGCACCAGAGAGATTGACGTCTTCGAGCAGCGGGCTGCCGATCGCCGCCTCGGCCGCGACAATCGCGCGGTCGTCACCTTTGGCCGAACCGGTGCCCATCATGGCCATTCCCATCTCGGACATCACCGTCCGCACGTCGGCGAAATCGACGTTGATCAGACCCGGGCGGGTGATCAGTTCAGCAATGCCTTGAACCGCGCCCAGCAGCACGTCATTGGCCGCCTTGAAGGCGTTGAGCAGGGACACATCGCCGCCGAGCACGGTCAGCAGCTTCTCATTGGGGATGGTGATCAGCGAGTCGACGTGGCGCGCCAGCTCGTCGATGCCCTGACAGGCCACGCTCATGCGGCGCCGACCTTCAAACGGGAAGGGTTTGGTGACCACCGCAACGGTCAGAATACCCATCTCCTTCGCGAGCTGCGCGACCACCGGAGCCGCACCGGTGCCGGTGCCACCCCCCATGCCGGCGGTGATGAACACCATGTCGGCGCCATCGAGCACCTCGGTGATGCGCTCTCGGTCTTCCAAAGCTGACTGCCGGCCGATCTCCGGATTGGCGCCGGCGCCCAGACCTTTGGTCACGTTGGCGCCCAGCTGCAGGGCGGTCTGCACGTTGCAGCTCTTCAGCGCCTGGGAATCGGTATTGCCGACAATGAAGTCAACGCCTTCGATGTCCGCTTCCACCATCTGCCGCACGGCGTTGCCGCCGCCACCACCCACGCCGACGACCTTGATGATCGCGCTTTGGTTATAACTTTCCATCAGTTCAAACATGGCTTCTCTCCTCAAGTACTACTGCTGGCTATACAAAACGTTGTGATGCCGGTCCGGGAAGCGCATCAGAACTCCCCCCGAAACCAGCTTTTAACTCTCTCCCACGGTGAATCGCCGGAGCCCGTGCCGTAGCCGCCGGTGGGCACATGATCGCTGCGCGCTCCGTAGAGCAGCAGCCCCACGCCGGTGGCATGAATCTGATTGCTGACCACATCGGACAAGCCGGTGACGTATTGCGGCGCGCCGATTCGCACCGGCATGTGGAACACCTCTTCGGCCAGGTCCGCGACCCCTTCCATCTTTGACGCCCCGCCGGTCAGCACCACGCCGGCGGGAATCATCTCGGCAAAACCGCTGCGTTTGATTTCGTTGTTGACGAGGCTGAAGAGCTCCTCATAGCGGGGCTCCACAACCTCCGCCAACGTCTGACGCGCCAGCCGGCGGGACGGACGATCGCCAACGCTCGGGACCTGGATCGTCTCCTCCGCGCTGGCGAGCTGGCGCAGCGCACAGGCGTAGCGAATCTTGATGTCCTCTGCGTGCTGGGTGGGCGTGCGAAGGGCAACCGCAATGTCGTTGGTTACCTGATCACCGGCCACCGGAAGCACGGCGGTGTGGCGAATCGCACCCTGAGTGAAAATCGCCATGTCGGTGGTGCCTGCGCCGATGTCGACCAGGCAGGTACCCAGGTCGAGCTCATCGTCCGTGAGCACGGCGTAGCTGGACGCGAGCTGCTGCAGAATGAGGTCGTCCACCTGCAGGCCGCAGCGGGCCACACATTTGCTGATGTTCTGGGCCGCTGTGGCCGAGCCGGTCACTACGTGCACGCGCGCCTCAAGCCGAACCCCCGACATGCTGACGGGGTGTCGGATCCCCTCCTGCCCGTCGATGATGTAGTCCTGGGGCAGCACGTGGATAATCCGCTGATCCGCCGGTACCGCCACGGCCCGGGCCGCATCGAGGACCCGCTCCACGTCACCCTCGGTCACCTCCTGATCTCGGATCGCCACAATGCCGTGGGAGTTGAGGCTCGCAATATGGCTGCCGGATATGCCGGCGAAGACAGAGCGGATCTCACAGCCCGCCATCAGCTCCGCTTCCTCAACCGCGCGCTGAATCGACTGAACGGTGGATTCGATATCCACGACCACACCCCGCTTCAGGCCGCGCGACTCGTGGCTGCCAAGACCCACAACCTCCACCTCGCCGTCGGGCGCCACCTCGCCAACGATGGCGACAATCTTGGACGTGCCGATGTCGAGCCCCACCACCAAAGACTTGTCGGACTTCGCGCCCATCAATTGTTCCCCGCCGGGCTGGCGGACGAGTCACCGATCTGCGTCAGCGTGGAGTCCTGCGCCCAGCGCGCCGCCAGGCCGTTCGGATACCGCAAATCGAGGCTGAGCAGCTGGCGCCGATCGGCCTCCGGCAGGCGTCGCAGGGCGATCACCAGCCGGTTGAGACGCGCTTCGATGTCGCTGGACCCAAACTGGATTTCCAGACCGCTCGTGAGGGTAGCGGTCCACGCTCCGCGGTCGCTGAGACTCAGGCTCATGACGTCCTGGCCAGTGGCGCTGAGATTTTCCTGCAATACCGACAGAAAGCGCACCACCTGCGGGGCTGTTCCGTCCGGTCCGGTCAGCCGTACCATGCCACCGATCTGACTCGCCCCATCGACGCTGAACACCTCTCCCGCCAGGCTGACGAGCTGCCGTTCGCCCCAATGGGCCAGCGGCTCATGTTCCAGCACACGGATGCTGATCGTATCGGGCCAGCGCTTGCGTACGCCCGCGCTGCGAATCCAGGGCAGGGCCTCGATCGAGGTTCGGACCTGATCGAGGTCCACCGCAAAAAAACCACCTTCCACCAGCGAAGCTGCGGTCGCGCGGAGCTGCTCGGCCGGAACCCGCTCAAACGGACCCGAGGCCTCCACCCACCGGATGGGCAGATGCTGGGATGCGAGCATGCTGCGCGCACCGAGTGCGCCGAGGGCCGCGAGCAGGCTCACCAGCAGCACACACACCAGGCCGAGCATTTCGGAGGTTCTTAGCAGCGACTTCATAGCGGCACCTCATCGAAGCTGGTTTCCAAAATCTCCCAGACCAGGTCCTCAAACGGCAGGCCAGCAGCAGCAGCGGCCTTGGGCACCAGACTGTGGCTGGTCATACCGGGCGTCGTATTCGCCTCAAGCAGGTAGGTCACCCCAGCGCCGTCACGCAGGAAATCGACGCGACCCCAGCCGCCGGCACCCGCCGCGGCATAGGCCGCCAGCGCCGTCGCCCGAAGCTGCCGCTCCTCGTCTTCGTCGAGCGAGCAGGGACAGAGATAGCGTGTGTCCTCCACGAGGTATTTAGCCTCGTAGTCGTAAAACCCGGTCGCGGGGATGATCTCGATGGCCGGAAGCGCCCTGCCCTTCAGGAGGCCGACGGTCAGCTCGGAACCGGCAATAAACCGCTCGAGCATCACCCGACGATCAAAGCCGGACGCTTCGCCCACGGCCTGGCTCAGCCCCCCTGGCCCATCAACCACGCTAACGCCGACGCTGGACCCCTCGTTCACCGGCTTGACTACCAGCGGGAAGCCCAGCTCGTTTGCGATCGGCAATGGGTCCTGGCCCGGCGCAAGCTCAACCCCGGGGATCGTTTGCAGGCCAGCCTGGTCCCAGAGCGCTTTGCTGCGCACCTTGTCCATGGTGACCGCGGCACCGAGAAGACTGCTGCCGGTCACCGGCACTCCCAGGCAGGTCAGCGCACCCTGCAGCGCGCCGTCTTCGCCACCGCTGCCGTGCAACAGATTGAACACCCGATCCACCTGGCCTTCGTGAATCAGGCTCAGCAGGCTGGCGATACCGTCGACCGCCACCGCGTTGACCTCTCGCTTGAGCAGCGCATTGAGGACGTCCCGGCCACCGTCCAGCGAAACCTCTCGCTCCGAACCGCTGCCGCCGATCACCAGGGCGACCCGGCCAAAGTCTGCTGCCTTTTCGATCCGCATCAGCTTTGCGCTCCAAAACCGTGCCGATAGATGTCCGCTGCAGCCGCGCCGATGTCTCCGGCTCCCAGCAGCAGCACCAGGTCATCCTGTGCGGTTAACGAGGGCAGCAGCTGTCGGCAGTCGCGCGGATGCTCCACCAGGACCGGGTCCACCTGGCCGCGAGCCCGGATCGCCCGAGCCAGGGCGCGGCTGTCGGCACCCGGTATCGGCTCCTCGCCGGCCGGGTAGACGTCCGCCAGGATGAGCAGATCGACCTGCGAAAGCACTCGGGCAAAATCATCCAGCAGATCGCGAGTCCGGGTATAGCGATGAGGCTGGAAGACCGCCACCAAACGGCGTGTTGGCCAGCCTGCGCGGGCCGCATCGAGCGTCGCCTCGAGTTCGGTTGGATGATGACCGTAGTCATCGACAAACAGCGCGGTGACCTCACCGACCGGCATTTCGCCATGGACGTTGAAGCGTCGCCCAATACCGCCAAAGGCCGTCAACGCGCGCTGTATGGCACCGTCCTCAATGCCCAGCTCCCAGCCGATGGCGATGGCCGCCAGGGCGTTCCGAACGTTGTGGACGCCGGGGAGGTTCAGCTTGACCGGCAGCAGCTCGTCTCGGTTTGGCAGCTGTACCTCAAAGGCCATGGTGGCGCCGCTCTGCGTGACGTTCAGGGCCCGAATGTCCGCATCTTCCGACAGGCCATATTTGACTACCGTCCGAGAGATCCGGCGGGCGAGCCTCGCCGTGCTGGTGTCGTCGACACACAGGACCGCCAGCCCGTAGAACGGCAGGTGGTGCAGAAACTCATCGAAGGCCCGTTCCAGCCGAGCAAAGTCGTTTCGGTAGGTAGACAGATGGTCGTTGTCGATATTGGTGACCACCGCAATCGTCGGCTGCAGGAGCAGAAACGACCCGTCACTTTCGTCAGCCTCAGCCACCAGAAACTGGCCGGTGCCCAGCCGGGCGTTGCTGCCAAGCGAATTGAGCAATCCGCCGATGACGAAGGTGGGGTCCATCTCCGCTTCAGCCATGATGGCGGCGACCAGCGACGTGGTGGTGGTCTTGCCATGGGTTCCGGCCACCGCAATCCCGTCACGGAACCGCATCAGCTCCCCCAGCATCTCCGCTCGCGGTACGATGGGAATACGCCGCTCGCGGGCGGCTTTTAGCTCGGGATTGCTGCGGGCGATGGCGCTGGAGCTGACCACCACCTTGGCATCACCCAGATGATCAGCGTGGTGGCCGACGTGAATCCGCGCCCCGAGGCTCGCCAGGCGCTCGGTCACGGGGGTTGTCTGCGCGTCGGAGCCGGAGATCTCGTGCCCGAGATTCAGCATCACTTCGGCAATCCCGCTCATGCCCGTGCCGCCGATGCCCACAAAATGCATCTGGCGAAAACGCCGCTTCGGATCCACGCCAACGCGGTTCAGGGTGGTCATTGGGCCACCTCCAGACAGGCTGACGCCACCGCCTCGGCGGCGTCAGGCTGTGCGAGTCCCCTCGCCCGCTCCGCCATCTCGGTCAGCAGGTCCGGGGCGGACAGCAGCTCTGCCAAGTGTGCGCTCAGGTCCTCCGGCGTCAGCGCGGCCTCGGGGCAAAGGCGGGCGGCTCCTTCACTCACCAGATAGCCGGCGTTGTGGGTCTGGTGGTCGTCCACCGCGTGCGGGAAAGGCACCAGCAGAGACGCCAGCCCCATCGCCGAAACCTCAGCGATCGTCAGCGCACCCGCGCGGCAAACCACCAGGTCAGCCCAGGCGTAGGCTTCGGCCATGTCGTCGACAAAGGGGAGCACAGTGGCGGAAATCTGTGCCTGCTCGTAGGCCTGCGCGGTGGCCTCCTCACGGCCGGCGCCACACTGATGCCGGATCTCCGGAGCCGGGTTCAGCGCCAGACCGGCGATGGCCTGGGGCAGCAGCGTATTAAGCGCCACCGCCCCCTGACTGCCGCCCAGCACCAGCAGCCGCGACGGCTGGTGTTTACCGGTCTCACGCTCTCGCGGAGTCGGGGCAGCGGCGATCTCGTCTCGGACTGGATTTCCGACGTGTAGCCCGTAACGGGGGAAGGCCGACGGAAAGCCGCTCAGCACCCGGCGCGCCAGCTTCGCCAGCACTCGGTTGGTCAGACCCGGGATACTGTTCTGTTCGTGAACCACCAGCGGTCGGCGGGTCAGCCAGGCCGCCAGCCCGCCGGGCCCTGCGGCAAAGCCGCCCATGCTCAGCACGCTGCGCGGCTGGTAGCGACGCAGAATGCGAATGGCCTGCAGGACCGCACGGCCGAGCCGAAACGGGAGCAGCAGCAGCGCCAGCGCGCCCCGGCCACGCAGTCCGGTGATGTCGATTTGCTCGATGGGATAGCCGAAGCGGGGCACCAGACCGTTCTCCATGCCATGGCTGGAGCCCAGCCACAGCACGTCCACGTCGCGCTGGCGCAACTTCCCGGCGACCGCCAGACCGGGGAATATATGCCCACCGGTACCGCCGGCCATGATCAACACCGGGCTGTTCAGCGGGGCGGTCATGCGCCTGCCCTCCGTCCTTTGCGCCCGGCGGGACGGTCAGAGCCTCGGGTCCGTGGTGACCGACCTTTGGCTGCTCGACGCTGGGGCGAGCGCGTCTGTGGCGTCGCCGCGACCGCCTGCACCTCGTGCGCCACCCTCAGCAGCAGCGCGATCATTACGCACGACATCATGGCGCTGCTGCCGCCGGAACTGATCAACGGCAGCGTGAGGCCCTTGGTGGGCAACACGCCAAGATTCACACCGATGCTCACCATCGCCTGCAGGCCGAGCAAGAAGCTCAGGGCATAGGCGAGGTAGCCGGCAAAGTACTGATGCTGGTGGAGTGCCTGCATCGCAATCACGAGACCGCGGCCGACCAGCAGGCCGAACAGCAGCATCACACCCGCAACACCCACGAGCCCAAGCTCTTCGGCCAGCACCGCGAGGATGAAGTCGGTATAGGCTTCCGGCAGGTAAAACAGTTTCTGCACGCTGCCGCCCAGCCCAACGCCGAGCCACTCGCCCCGCCCGACCGCAATCAGAGCCTGCGTGAGCTGAAAGCCCCCGCTGAACGGATCGGCCCACGGATCCATGAAGCTGCGCAGCCGCTCCAACCGATAGGGCGTGGCGAAGGCGAGCCAGATCCCCGGTGGCAGGGTCAGCAGCGCCAGCGCCGCTAGATCCCGCAGCCTGGCGCCCGCCTGCCAGATCACCGCGGCTGACATGCCAAGCACCAGTACCGCACCGCCGAAATCGGGCTGCGCCAGCAGCAAACCCGCCAGCAGGCACGCCACCACCAGCGGCTTGAAGCTGCCGGCAAAGCGGCTTCGAATCGCTTCAGCGTGGCGCACCGCGTAGCCCGCAAGGTACACCGCCAGCATGATCTTGACGGCCTCAACAACCTGAAAATTCAGGATGCCCGTGCGCACCCAGCGAGTGGCACCGTTCACCGTCACGCCGAAGCCGGGCACAAACACCAGCATGAGCAGCGGAAAGCTCAGCAGCATGAACAGCGGGCTGGCCTTTTCCAGGTTGCTGAGCGGCAGCTTGAGGCAGACGAGCCCCATCAGGGAACCGAGCGTGAGCGCGATCAGGTGTTTAAAAACGTAATAGAGCGGGTGCAGGCCCGCGTTCTCCGCGATCGCCAGGGAGGCTGAAGCGATCATCACCACGCCCAGCGATGCTAGAGCGACCGCCGACCACAGCAGCCAGCTGTCGATGATGAGCGGCTGGGCGGTGGTGCCTTTGCGTTTAGCCTGGGCCATCAGCGCACCTTCAGGGTGGCGAGGCCCACCAGCACGAGGATCACGGAAATGATCCAGAAACGCACGATGACCCGGGGCTCGGGCCAGCCCTTCAGCTCGAAGTGGTGGTGAATCGGCGCCATGCGGAAGATCCGCTTGCCGGTGAGCTTAAAGGACGCCACCTGGAGTATGACCGAGGCGGTTTCCATGACAAAAATGCCGCCCATGATCATAAACGCCAGCTCCTGGCGAACGATCACCGCAATCACCGCGAGCGCCGCGCCCATGGCCAGCGCTCCGATGTCGCCCATAAAAACCTGGGCCGGATAGGTGTTGAACCACAGGAATCCCAGCCCGGCCCCCGCCAGCGCTCCGCAGAAGATCGACAGTTCGCCCGATCCCGGGATGTATGGGATTGCCAGGTAGGTGGAAAAGACCGAGTGCCCAGACACGTAGGCAAAAACCCCAAGAGCGGAAGCCACCAGCACGGTTGGCATAATGGCCAGGCCGTCGAGTCCGTCAGTCAGGTTTACCGCGTTGCTGAAACCCACAATCATGAAGTAGGTCATCACAACAAATGCGGCGCCCAGGGGAATCGCCACATCCTTGAAAAACGGCACGATCAGCTCCGTGGCCGCCGGCAGGTCCGCGGTTTGGAAAAGGTATACCGCCGCGACAATCCCGCAGATCGACTGCAGCAAATATTTCCAGCGCGCCGCGAGGCCCGCGGAGTCCTTAAGGACCAGCTTACGATAGTCGTCCAGCCAGCCGATCGCGCCAAAGGCTGCGGTAACGGCCAGCGTCAGCCACACGTAACGATTGTCCAGATCGGCCCATAGCAGGGTTGAGGCGAGCACGGCCACCAGGATCAGCGCACCGCCCATGGTGGGGGTGCCGGCCTTGGTCAGGTGGGTCGCCGGGCCGTCTTCCCGGATCGGCTGGCCGATCTGGTAGAACGACAGGCGACGGATCATCCAAGGGCCCACCAGCAGGGACACGGCAAGCGCCGTGAGGGCGCTGAGAATCGTGCGGAAGGTTAGGTACTGGAACACGCTAAACCCGGTGTCCAGTGCCTCCAATGCGCCCGCCAGCCACAGCAACATGTCAGCCCAGCCCCCGTTCAGCGAGGGCGTCAACCACCCGCTCCATCCGCATGCCGCGAGAACCTTTCAGCAGACAGACCACGCTGTCGTCAGCCGTCGAGGCGGCGGTAGACGCGTCGGTTAACGCATCCCCCAGCGCAGCCGCCAGATCGTCGAGCGAAGCAAAATGTCGGGCGGACCCTGAATCGAAGCCGGCCACCGAGTGGCGGCTGAGGGGGCCCAGCGCAAACAGCCGCGTGATGCCGAGCCGACGGGCTTCGCTGCCCACCTGGAAGTGCAGCGCTTCAGCCTCGGCACCCAGCTCCCGCATGTCACCCATAATCAGCCAACGTTGCCCCGGCTGAGCCGCGAGGACCTTCAGCCCTGCGCTCATGGACGCAGGGTTGGCGTTGTAGCTGTCCTGCAGGAGCTGCCAGCCACCCGGCATGGCGCGAAACTTCAGCCGCCCGTCGACCGGCTCAAAAGCCTCCAGCCCGGCCGCGATGTCCTCCAGGCTGATACCCAGCGCCAGCGCCGCGGCTGTCGCGGCCGCCGCGTTGGCCGCGTTGTGGCCGCCGCGACTGCGAAGGGTCACGTTGATTTCGCCCGGCGACGTCGCCAGGTTCACCTGCATGCCGCTGCTGACGCTGCGCCAGCTGGCGGTGACGTCAGCCGGCTGCTCCAGGCCGAAGCTGACCACCCGCCGGCTACCCGCCAGCCCGCACCAGAAATCGAAGAAAGGATCGTCGGCATTGAGGATGGCAACCCCCGCCGGACCCAGCGCTTCAACGATTTCACCTTTCGTCCGGGCCACGCCCGCCAGATCGCCCATGCCTTCCAGATGGGCGGGGCCGGCGTTGGTGAGCAGCGATACATCAGGCCTGGCCAGCTCGCCGAGGTAGGCGATATCACCCGGCTTGCCCGCGCCCATCTCGACCACCGCAAAATCGTGACTTGAGTCCAGACCACATAACGTCAGGGGCACGCCCAGCTCGTTATTCAGGTTGCCCTGGGTGACCAACACGCGATGGCTGACCTGGAGGATCTGCGCCAGCATGGTTTTGACGGTGGTCTTGCCGTTGCTCCCCGTGATGCCCACCAGCGGCATCGCAAAGCCTTTGCGCCAATGGGCAGCCAGCGTTGCGAGGCCCCGCTCGCTGCTGACACACCGCAGCTGCGGCAGCTCACATTCAACAAAGCGCTGCACGAGCGCAGCGCTAGCACCCGCCGCGGCCGCCTGCTCGAGATAGTCGTGGCCGTCAACGCGTGTACCGGGCAGCGCAACAAACAGCGCACCCTCCGACAGTAAACGGGTGTCGATTTTGACCCCGCGGAATTCCCCGGGTCCGCCGCGAAGCTCAGCACCGATGGCGGTAGCGATCCCCTCGAGCTGGCCGTGAATCATGCGCAGCGCTCCAGCAGCTCGCGAGCCACCGCGCGATCATCGAAGGGCAGGCGTCGGCCGTCGATTTCCTGATAGTCTTCGTGACCCTTGCCGGCCACCAGGATCGTGTCTTGGGGGGCAGCGGCGCGAACCGCGGTGGCGATGGCCTCCCGACGGTCGCTGATGCTCAATACCTGGCCCGCGTCCCGCATCCCGGCCAGAACCTGTTCGATGATGCGCTCGGCCGGCTCGCTGCGCGGGTTGTCGCTGGTGACGATCACGTGATCCGCGCCGCCCTCCGCCGCCGCGCCCATCATGGGGCGCTTGCCGGGATCGCGATCGCCGCCGCAGCCAAACACGCAGTAAAGCTGGCCTCCGCAATGGCTACGCAGGGCCGCGAGGGCCTGGGCCAGAGCGTCCGGGGTATGGGCATAGTCGATGACCACAGTCGGCTGCCCGGCTTCACTGATGAGCTCCATCCGTCCTGCAGGGGGTGTGAGCGATCCCAGAAGCTCGGCCAGTTCGGTCAGCGGCAGGGTCCCGTCCAGCGCCAGCAGCACGGCAGAAACCGCAAGCAGGTTGGAGATGTTGAAGTCACCCAGCACGCGCGTCTTGACGGGCCGGCTCCTGCCGCCGGCGCGCAGCAGGAATCCGCTGCCGTCAGCGTCGAAGCGAATTTCCTGAGCCTGGATATCGGCCCGACCCCGGCCGAACGTCATCAGGCGGGTGTCACCACATAAACTTTCGGTCATCGCCCCAAATGCGTCATCGTCGACGTTCAGAACGGCAAAGATCGGGCAGAAATCTGACAGCAGCCGGGCTTTGGCGGCGATGTAGCGAGCCATGCTGCCGTGATAATCGAGATGATCTCGGCTGATGTTGGTCACCAGCGCAACGGCGATCCTCAACGCTTTGGCGCGACCCTGATCAAGCGCGTGCGAAGAGACCTCCATCGCGACATGGGTACAGCCCGCATCCCGCAACCGCGCCAGCTCTCGCTGCACGGTGGCCGCATCGGGCGTCGTCAGCCCGAGCGGCCGACGCTCCTCGCCCACCACGCCGCTGCCGAGCGTGCCCACGGTTCCCGCACGCAGGCCGCGGCGGCTCAGCGCCTGAGCAATAAACTCAACGCATGACGATTTTCCGTTGGTTCCGGTAACGCCGATGACGGTCAGCACCCGAGACGGATGGTCATAGAAGATTCCGGCCAGCTCGCTCAGGCGGTCACTCAGGCCCTCGACGCCCAGATGAGGCACCGCCAGCGTCGGCGCGCGCTGCCCTTCGGTGAACTCCCAGAGCACCGCCGCGCAGCCGCGCTCGATCGCCTGCTGGACATATTCAAGTCCGTGCGTCGTCGCGCCCGCCAGGGCCACAAACAGGTCCCCTCGCTCGACCTGCCGCGAGTCCACGGTCACGCCGCTGACCAATACGGGCGGCGCGCTGGCGATCAGTTCGCTGACGAGCTTGCGGGTCATGGCGCGGGCGCCGCCAGCTCGGCGGCACTGAGCGTCTGGTTGGTCGGCGGAATCGGCAGCAGATCGTCCGGCGGAATATCCAGCAGGCGCAGCGCACCCTCCATCACCGCGCGGAAGGTTGGCGCAGCAATCTGCCCACCATAGTATTCCTCGCTCGACGGGTCGTTGATCGAAACCACCACGACAATCTGGGGTGCGCTGGCCGGCGCGAAGCCGGCAAACGTCGCGACATAGCGGTCGTTGTAGCCTTTCGCCGAGGCCTTTCGCGATGTGCCGGTCTTTCCCGCCACGCGGTAGTGAGGCACCGCCGCCCGGGTTCCGGTACCGCCGTCGCGGGTGACGGTCTCCATCATGTTGCTGAGCTCGAGAGCGATCTTGGGATCGACAACCGCACGATCCGGATTGACCGAGCCTTTGACGAAGCTCGGCGCACGAATCCGGCCGTTGTTGGCGATCGCCGCGTAAGCCTGAGCCAGCTGCAGCGGCGTGGTCGACAGGCCGTAGCCGTAGGACACAGCCGCCTTTTCCACCTCGCGCCAGCGGGTATGCTCAGGCAGCATACCGGGCGACTCACCGGGAAATCCCGACCCGGTAATCTGGCCAAACCCGAAGCGCTGGTAGACATCCCACAGGTGGCGGGCGTTCAGCGACAGCGCCAGGCGGCTGATGCCCACGTTGCTCGACTTGGTGATGACGCCGGTCAGGTCGAGCGTTCCATAATTGATTGCATCGCGAACCGTATAGGCCCCAAGCTGCTGATAGCCAGGCGCGGTTTCCACCTCGCTGTCCGGCGCATACTGACCACTCTCGAGAACCGCCGCGACGGAAAACGGCTTGATCACGGACCCGGGCTCAAAGAAGTCGGTGATCGCCCGGTTGCGCATATGCTCATAGCGGCCGGAGCGCTGGTTCGGGTTGTAGGACGGCTGGTTGACCATCGCCAGTACCTCACCCGTCGCCACCTCCAACACCACCGCCGAACCTGAGCGAGCACCAAACTCCATAACGGCCGTCTTCAGCGATCGGTAGGCCAGGTACTGCAGCCGCCGGTCGAGCGTTGTGTTGAGATTACGGCCAGGCGTTGCCGACTTGATGAGCTCAACGTTTTCGATCGTCTTGCCCAGGCGGTCTTTGATCACCCGCTTGGACCCCGGCGAGCCGCGCAGCCAGTCATCGAAGCTCAGCTCCAACCCCTCCTGTCCCTGGTCGTCGATATCGGTAAAACCCAGCACGTGCGCGGCTACCTCACCGGCGGGGTAGAAGCGCTGATATTCGCGCTCCATCTGAACGCCGGGCAGCTCGAGTTCGGCAACAGCCTCGGCCAGCGCCGGGGCAACGCGGCGCTTAACGTAGACAAAAGACTTCTCGATACGCTGAGTCAGGCGGCGGTTGAGCGCCTCCTCTTCCAGGCCCAGCACCGACGCCAGGCGCGCAACACCGTTCGGCGTTTCCAGCAGCTCCCGCGGCTTGGTCCAGATCGACTGAACCGGCGTGGAGATGGCCAGGGGCTCCCCGTTGCGGTCCAGGATCATGCCCCGGCTAGCGGCGATCTCCACCTGCCTCACGTGACGCGCGTCCCCTTCGTTCTGATAAAACTCCTGCCGCAGTACCTGCAGGTCGATCGCCCGGGCCAGGAGCGCTACGGCACACAGACCCATGCCGAGCAGCAGCACGTAGAAGCGGCTCGGCAGAACCTCGATACGCTCGGAGCTGCGGCGGTTCATGGCACAATCACCACAACGTCTTCGGGACGTTTCTTGACCAGGCCAAGTTCGCCGGTGGCCTTCACCTCCACCCTGTGACCCTCAGCCCAGGTCGCCTGCTCAATCTGCAGCCTGCCCCACTCCACGCTCAGCTCGTCGCTGCGCTGCTGCAGCTCCTGCAGCTGGGCAAAGTGGCTGCGGCTGCTGTGCCGGGTCCAAACGACCGCCAGAGCGCTGACCACCACCAGCAAGAGCAGCAACGCCCGCCTCATGTTGCTGCCGCCTGCTCGGTGCGGACCGCAACACGCATGATCGCGCTGCGGGCCCGCGGGTTGGCGAGGCATTCGTTCTCGTCAGCACGCTGCGGCTTGCCGCACGCCTCGAGCAGCGGACCCGGTCCGCTAGCACCCGGCGGGAGGCGCCGGTTGCCGGGGGCCGCCCCGTGGCGTCGGATGAATCGCTTGACCAGCCGGTCCTCCAGCGAATGAAAGCTGATCACCACCAGCCGACCGCCGGGAGCCAGCGAAGCGACGCTCGCGGCAAGCGCCCGTTCAAGCTGCTCGAGTTCCGCGTTGACGGCGATGCGGATCGCCTGAAAGGTTCGGGTCGCCGGGTGTTTGCCCGGCTCAGCGCGCGGGACACAACCCTGCACCAGTTCAGCGAGCTCCCCGGTGCGGGTCAGTGGCGCAGGGCGTTTCTTGATGGCTCGGGCGATCCGGCGGGCAAAACGCTCTTCCCCCCATCGCTTCAGCGCGTCAGCGATCTCCGCCTCGCTGCGGTCGGCAAGCCACTGGGCCGCGCTGACGCCGCTGTCCGGATCCATGCGCATGTCGAGCGGGCCATCCAGCCGGAAACTGAAACCGCGCTCCGCCTCATCGAGCTGCGGTGACGACACGCCCAGGTCGAGCAGGATGCCGTTGAGCGGTTGGAAGTCGAGAGACTGGCTGGCCAAGTCAGCGAAGGCGGCTCGACGCAGGGTCAGCCGGCTATCGGAGTCCGACAACGCGGCGCCGCTGAGGATGGCGTCCGGATCTCGGTCCAGCGCCAGCAGCCGCCCGGCAGGCCCCAGCCGTCGAAGGATCTCCCGGCTGTGGCCACCGCGTCCAAACGTACCGTCAAGATAGACGCCCGAGGGGTCGGTCAAGAGCGAGTCCACGGCGTGCTTCAGCAGCACCGGGACGTGCGCTGCGTCGGGTGGCGTCACCACTCCGGCGTTCAAGCGCCACCGCCCTGCGCGCAGGCGAACCGGCCCGTAACCACGGGCGAGAGGCGCGTGACGCTGAACTTCGCGAAGCTGTCCGGTGTTTTCCATATCAAAAAAAAGCCCGCCTGCACCGCTGGAGGTGATGCAATGGGCTTTCTTCTTATTGTTTTTCCTAGCCGCACTGTTCCCCTCTCTGGGGGTTCTTAGCACCCCGAGGGGCGCCCTTTCGTGGCACAGGCAAGCGGTGGGTCAACCCTAGACTTCGATCTGGAGCATCTCCTCGGTCGGCGCCTGCTCGGGTGCGTCGAAACGACGCCGGTTCAGCACCTCTTCATTCCAGATTTCGAATTTCCGCCCCATTCCCATGAACGTCACCTTCTTTTCGAGCCCCGCCACTTCTCGCAGCGTTACCGGGAGCAGCAGCCGACTGCTCGCATCAGGCTCCAGCGGCGCGGCACTTCCCACCAGCCGCCGCTGCAGCAGTCGATGACGTTCATCGAACGCGTTTAACGCCATGACCTGGTCACGCACGGTGGCCCAGACCTCCATGGGGTAAAGCCACAGAGAGTTGTTGTCGTGAGCGTTGTAGGTCAGCACCAGCTGATTGCCGCACTCGGTGGCAATCTGCTCTCGGAATCGCGTGGGGATGGCGATTCGCCCCTTCGCGTCGAGGTTGACTGATACTTCTCCAAAAAACACGTCTTTTTGCCACTTATTTACTACTTATCACCACTAAAGGGCACGATATGCCCCTGCCCTAGGCGTGTCAAGGCAGCAAAAGCCAAACCGAGGCCGTGTTCACAGATTTGTGTAAACAATCGTGGCGCGTTGTTCAAAAACTGAACAATCGTCCCCCGGTGCGGGGCAAACATAAGGTCTTGCAGACCAGGAAGCGCGATTCAGCGCCCCGCGAGAACCATGGGCTAAGCGGAATCAGAGGGGGTGACCATCAAACCTGCCGACGAAGCGCTCCGGGGCGATCACCGTGTCTGCTGACTCGGTCAGTCGAGAGGACTGCCGCAAGGAAAGCTCACGGGCCCGGCCGCCGGGAAAAACCGCGCCGTTGAAAAAGCCAGCAGCAGCTTTTTCAACGGCGGATTAGAAATGAGACCTGTCGATAAGCCGGGTTCTGTCGCGGACAGTCATTCATCTGGGACGGCCGTCACCGGACGCCTCAAGCGACCAACCCGGAAGCAGCGCGGGCAACGCTATCGCCTCCCTATTTGGTCTTGCTCCAGGTGGGGTTTACCCTGCCGCTCCTGTTGCCAGCAGCGCGGTGCGCTCTTACCGCACCATTTCACCCTTACCCGGTTGCCCGGGCGGTATCTTTTCTGTGGCACTTTCCGTAGGCTCGCGCCCCCCAGGCGTTACCTGGCACCCTGCCCTGTGGAGCCCGGACTTTCCTCCCGCTTAAAGCGAGCGACTGCCTGACAGGCTCGGGCGAACCTTACCGGTTTTCCCTGGCGCTCGCCATGGCCAGGGCGTAGCAGCGCTTACGGTCAACGCCGGTCAGGCGGGCGGCCAGCCGCGCCGCCTGGCTGGCCGGCAGCTCGTCCAGCAGGCAGGCCACCACCTTGCTGGCCTCCTCGAGGTCAGCCTCAGCATCGGCAGCACCGGCCAACACCAGGACAAACTCTCCTCGGGCGGGGATGGTGCCGTCTTCCACCTGCTCCACCAGCGTCGCCAGATTTCCGAAGCGGTATTGTTCAAATTTTTTGGTCATCTCGCGGGCCAGAAAGGCCTCGCGGTGCGCGCCCAGCACGGCGAGCGCGTCACCCAGGCAGGCGCTGATGCGGTGGCTCGCTTCAAACAGCACCTGAGTTTCCGGCCGCCGACCGAGCGCCTCGAGCTGGCGGCGCCGCTCTTTGGGTTTGCTGGAGAGAAAGCCGTGGAAGGTGAAACGATCGGTAGCCAGGCCGGCCACGCTGAGGGCGGCAGTCAGCGCGCTAGGCCCAGGGATCGGTATGACGGGATAGCCCCAGCCTCGAACGGCGCGGACCGTCCGGTAACCCGGGTCGGAAATCAGCGGGGTGCCGGCATCGCTGATCATCACGAGCTGATCCCCGTCGGCCAGCCAGCCACGAATCTGCTCCTGCAGCTTCGCCTCATTGTGCTCGTGAAGACTTTTAAGTTTTGCCGTGACGCCGAGCGCCGCCAGCAGGCGCGAGCTCACCCGGGTGTCTTCCGCCAGAACGAGATCCGCCGCCTGGAGGGCGTTGGCGAGCCGTTCGCTGACATCCGAAAGGTTTCCTATCGGCGTCGCCGCCACGATCAATTGCCCAGCCATGATGGCCTCGCCTGCGCTAAACTGCGGTCCACTTTACTGCTTTTGCTGCAGGACGCCACGACGTTGCACGGGCCGGGCCTTCACGCCGACCCGTCGGCCTCGCGCGGTGCTGCCCGAGAACGGTTTTATGACCCCAAATGTGAATCCCAACCGAGCACGCCGCTCGCCGCAGGCCTTTGTCACCGGAACAGCCATGCTGCTCGCGACGATGTTGCTCGCCGCCTGCGCGACGGGCGGTGGACCCACCCGAGTCTCGCGTGATCCGGCAAGCAGCGCACAGCAGGCCTACGATCTCGGACAGTACGATCTTGCGCTAGAGGACTTTCTGACGCTGGCGCAGCGTTCGCCGGAACAGGCGGACCGCTGGCGGCTGCGAGCCGCTGACAGCGCCTGGCTGCTGGGTGACGAAAATCTCGCGGTGGATCTACTGCAGCAGCTCGACCCTCAGCGGCTTTCTCCAACCGATCGCCGGTTTGTCAATCTGCTGTTGCTCCTCGCCGGTGAAATCAACCCGTCATCCATCGGCGTTCGCCTCGCTATGCTGGGCCGGCCCGAAGGCTGGCCGGCGCCGTACCAGCCGCAGGTTCATCGGCTGCGGGGCCGCGCACTGGCGCAGAATGGGCAGCCCTATCGTGCGGCCCAGGAGCTGATCACCTTCGGGCAGTGGCCGCTCGATCCGCAGACCGCCTTGGCCAACCGGGCGGAGATCCTGCGGACGCTTACGCCGTTGTCAGCCCGCCGGGCGCTGGACCTGCTGAGCCAGCATCAGCCCGAAGACGAGATGTACGGATGGCTCGCGCTGGTGGCGGATATCAAGAACAGCCTGTTTGCCGGTGCGGACGCGCGCCGCGACGTTCCCCCGGGTTCGGTACCGTCCTCACAGGCCGATCTCGCCGAAACGCTGGCCGCCTGGCGTCTTCGCTTCCCCCGCCACCCAGGCGCCGGCGATACGCTGGACGACCTTCTCGGCGGCGCACCGGTGCAGTCGGCCACGCCAGACCGGGTCGCCGTGCTGCTGCCGTTCAGCGGGCGTTTTCCGGCGGCGGCCCGGGCCGTTCGTGACGGTTTGCTGAGCGCCTATTTCGACGACAGCCGGCGCCGGGCGCAGATTCAGTTCTATGACACCGGGTCGGATCCGGAAACGGCGGTCAGCATGTATCGGCGCGCGATCACCGATGGCGCCGACCAGATCATCGGGCCGCTGGAGCGCGACGCGGTGACCGCGGTGCTGCTGGAGGCTGACGGCAGCACGCCGGTACTCGCTCTTAACCACCAGGGGTCGGCGGCGCCCCCAGCGCCGGGCAACCTGCAATTTGGCCTGCTGCCCGAAGAGGAGGCCCGCTCCATCGCACGGCATATGATCAACGACGGCCTGCTCCGGGTGGCGGTGATGACCGCATCAGACGCCTGGGGCCAGCGAGTCAGCAACGCCTTCGTCGAACACTTTGACCGACTCGGGGGCGTGGTGCTTGAGGTGCAGCAGTTCCAACCCCTGGCCCAGGACTTTGGGGCGCAGGTCTCGGCGCTGCTGGGCACAACCAGCGCCGAGCTCCGACGCCGTCAGCTCGCGCGGGCGTTCCGTTTTTCGGTGGGTTTCGAGGCGTTTCCCCGGCACGACCTGGATGCCGTGTTTCTCGCCGCCCGGGCAGCCCCCGCCCGCCTGATCAAGCCACAGCTCGCGTTTTTTAATGCCGGCGATATCCCGGTCTACGCCACGTCGCACGTGTTTGACGGCACGCGCGACCGCAACCGCAACCGCGACCTCGATGGGATCACCTTCTGCGACGCTCCCTTTCTGCTGGATCCCGATCGGTTTACCCCCAGCGCTGCGGAGGCTGAAGCCACCTTCGCCGACCTCGGCGGTATCGGCAGCCGGCTGTTTGCGCTCGGCATGGATGCCTACCGCGTGCTGCCCTACCTCAATCTCCTGCGGTCTATGGGCACGGAAGCGTTCCCAGGCGCCACCGGGCAGCTGAGTATGGATGCGGGGGGCTACCTGTATCGCAACCTGTCTTGCGCACGGATTCGCGGTGGACGGGTAGAACTCCGCCAAGCCGAAGAAAACCTTTCGTCCTGAGCGCGAGAGTCTGTGCACTCAGGCCATCGCTGAAGTGACAGACTCGACGCGCGGCGCTAGGAAACACCCAGCCGGCGCTGCCTGGGAGCAGAGCGCCTGTGACTATCTTTGCGATCGGGGCCTCAAGCTGGTCCAGGAAAACTATCGATGCCCCTTTGGCGAAATCGATCTCGTGATGCGAGAGGGCAACTGCGTCGTTTTTGTTGAGGTACGCTATCGACGCCGCTCGAACTTTGGTGGCGGTTTAGGGTCGGTAACCCTGAGAAAGCAGCATCGGATGAGCCGCGTTGCCAGCCATTTTCTGCAGCGCCATCCTCGCTTGGCCGATAGGCCCTGTCGCTTTGACGTTGTGGCCATCAGCGGCAGCATCGCGAAGCCGAGCATTGACTGGATCGCCCACGCGTTTGAAGATCCACGCTGATCGACTGGAGAGCAAAGCATTATGACCGCCAAGTCCCAACCCATCCGAGTCGTCACCCTCCTCCTGCTGATCGTCCTGCTGCAAGGATGCGCGGCCGCGATCGTGGGCGGCGTGGCGGTCGGCGCAAGCGCCATCCACGATCGCCGCGCGGCTGAACAGGTGGTCGCCGACAATGGAATCAACCTTTCGGTCACGGACGCCATTCACCGGGACAACGGGCCTGGTCGGGGCAGTCACATTAAGAACACTACCTATAACGGGACCGTGCTGCTCACCGGCGAAGCGCTGACCGAGCAGATCCGCAGCGAGGTGGCAGAGATTGCCGCTTCGGTCGAGGGCGTGAAGGAGGTCGTGAACGAGCTGGCCATCGGTGAGCCAAGCTCCGCTTTCACCCGCTCTCGCGACTCCCTGCTGACCGCCCAGGTGAAGTCAGCTCTGCTGGGCATTCGGGGCCTGGAGGACTTTGACCCCACGCGCGTCAAAGTGGTCAGCGTTCGGCACGAGGTATATCTACTCGGGCTGGTGACCGAAGAAGAGGGGGACGCGGCGGCGCAGCGCGCAGCGCGCGTCAGCGGTGTGGACAAGGTCATCAAGGTCTTCGAATACATCCCGGAAACCTGATCAAGGGTCGCTCCCGCGGAGCGTCCGAGCGGTATTAACTTAGAGCGCCAAGGCCGCAATCGCCTGCACAACAACCAGCGCAAACACGCCGGCCACCACATCGTCGATCATGATACCGAGGCCCCCGTGGACCCGCCGATCCAGCCAGCCGATCGGCGGTGGTTTGACGATATCGAACAGCCGAAAGGCCAGCCAGCCGATCGCCAGCAGCCACCAAACCGGCGGGCAGAACGCCAGCGCGATCCAGACCCCAACAAACTCGTCGATCACAATACCGCCATGGTCGTGCACCCCCAGGTCTTTTGACAGCCTGCCGGCTGCCCACGTGCCGAGAAGGAAGGCGGCCGCCACCGCCAGCACATACGCTGCTGCCGGCAAACCCCACAGCAGAAAGTACAGCGGCAGGGCCGCCGCTGACCCGAAAGTTCCGGGCGCCACCGGCGCCAGACCGCTGCCGAAACCGGTCGCCAGCAAGCCTTGGGGCGTGGCGAGCACCGCGGCCGGTATCGGGTCGGGCTTAGCCACGGTCAAAAGTGGGCATAGCCGGTGGGGAAGGAGCGCCCGTCAAGTCCGATCCATTCGACGCCGGTCTCGGCAGTGACCTCACCAACGACACGAAACGGGGTCTCCGCCTCGCCCAGCCGCCGTTCGACGGACTCGCGCTCGGCGCTCGGGAAACAGAAGCAGAGTTCATAGTCGTCCCCGCCGCCCAGCGCCAGATTGAGCTGGCGCTGACGATCGAGCGACGCCAGCGACGAATGCAGCGGCAAATCTGTCACGGCCACCCGCGCACCAACGCCGGACGCGGTGAGCAGGTGGTTAAGGTCTGCCGCAAAGCCGTCTGATACATCGATGCAGGCCGTGGCGAGCGCCAGCAGCGCCCGCCCGGCAGCAACCCGTGGACGCGGCCGATTGAGCCGCCGCAGCAGCGCCGATTCCGGCGCCTCGCCCGCCTGCAGCTGCGCGAGCGCCAGCGCCGCGCCGCCGAGGCTGCCCGTAACGGCGATGAGATCGCCGGCCTTTGCGCCGCCGCGAGTCAACGCCCGATCGGACGGCAGCTCGCCGATCAGCTGTACCGAAATGGTGACCGGCCCGGGGGTGGCGGTGGTGTCACCGCCGACCAGCGCCAGACCCAATGGCTCGGCCAGCTCGCGCCAACCGGCGATGAACAACTCGATCCAGCCGCGATCAGGCTGGTTCAGCGACAGCGAGAGAAGCGCCCAACGAGGCTGCGCACCCATCGCCGCCAGGTCGCTGAGGTTAACCGACAGCGCCTTGTAGGCAAGGTCGGCCGGCCCGGTGGCCGGCGGAAAGTGCACGCCGGCGACCAGCGTATCGATGCAGCTGGCCAGTCGACTTCCCGGCGCAGGTTGAAGCACGGCCGCGTCGTCACCGATCCCCAGCGCCACGGCCGGGTCGCTGCCCTCCAGCGTTCGCAGCTGCTCGATCAGATCAAACTCCGGCAGGAGCCCCGGGCCACGCGAGACTCCGCCGTCTCCCGACGTCGTCGGAGACATTCGGCTGCGCTCAGGCAACTCCATACTCATGCGACCGCCAATCGCGGGCACATTTGTCGAGCACGCCGTTCACGAACACGGGTGTCTGGTCGCTGCCGAACTGCTGCGCGAGGTCGACGGCCTCATTGATGACAACGCGGTAGGGCACCTCGATGCGCTGCAGCAGCTCGTGGCTGGCCAGCCTCAGAATGCTGAGCTCCATGGCATCAAGCTGATTCAGGGGACGGTCCAGGAATTCTGCCAGCCGCTGATCGATGTCCTCAGCATGGCTGATAGCGCCGGTGACCAGCGCACGGAATACGTCACTATCAACCCTCGATAGATCCTGCTCTTCGGTAAACTGCTGGAGGATATCGGCCGCGGGCGCTGGATTGATCGCCCACTGATAGAGCGCCTGCAGCGCACGGCGCCGAGCGCGAGTCACCTCAGAATAACCCACTATTGTGCTTCCAGGCCGGCCAGCAGGGCCGCCAGTTCGAGCGCGGAAGCTGCCGCCTCGCGGCCTTTGTTGTGGCTGTCGTCGGCGCTGCGCGCCTTGGCCTGCGCCAGGGTGTCGGCGGTCAGCACCCCGAGCGTTACCGGTACCGGCTGGCTTCGCGCCAGCGCCGCAACGCCGTCAGCGCAGCAGCCGCAGACGTAGTCGAAATGCGGCGTTTCTCCTCGCACAACACAACCGAGCGTCACCACGGCGATGAGGTCCGGCATCTTGCTCAGCACCTGCGCCACGGTCTGCGGGATCTCAAACGCGCCCGGCACGCGCAGCAGATGAATCGACTCCGCCGGTACCCCGGCCTTCAGAATCTCGTCCACCGCCCCGCCGATCAGGTTTTCGACGATCTGTGCGTGGTACCGGCTGGCAACCACAGCCACTGAACCGGAGGGCAGCGGTGCGGCGTTGAGCTCGCTAACCGCTTTGGTCTGGGGGTGAACGGTGACCGCAACCGGGGTATCAGTCTTCATAGGCGCTCCCGCGGCTCGACGTACTCGAGCACTTCAAGGCCAAAACCCGCCAGCCCGTGAAAGCGTTTAGGCGCGCTCAGGACGCGCATCTTGCCCACGCCGAGCGCCACCAGGATTTGAGCACCAATGCCGTAATAGCGCAGCTCGTCGCTGTTGCCTTCGCCGTCATCCACCGGCGCGGCGGTCGCCGGATCAACCCGCTCGAGAATCTGGTCCGGCGTCTCGTCATCGCCCAGCACCACCAGGACGCCGGCTTCCGCCGCCGCCAGCTCCCCCAGCGCAACGCGCACCGGCAGACCCAGCTCCGGTTCGTCCACGCCCAGCACGTCACCCAGCGTGTTGCGCACGTGGACCCGAACCAGCGTGGCGCGCGCCGCCGTCGGCTCACCTTTGACCAACGCCAGGTGAATACGCTGTTTGATCCGGTCGCGAAAGGCGACCAGCCTCAGCTCCCCGACCACGGTGTTGACCACCCGTTCGCCCACCTGGTGCACACTCTCTTCGGTCTGCATCCGGTACTGAATCAGGTCTGCGATGGTGCCGATTTTCAGGCCTTCAGCGCGGGCGAACGCTTCCAGCTCCGGACGCCGCGCCATAGAGCCATCCTCGGACAGCAGCTCTACCAGCACCCCGGCGGGCTCAAGCCCGGCCAGCAGCGCCAGGTCGACGGCCGCCTCGGTATGGCCGGCTCGCGTCAGCACGCCGCCGGGCTGGGCCATCAGCGGAAACACGTGCCCCGGCTGGGTCAGGTGCTCAGCCTGCGCATCCGGGCGGACGGCGGTTCGAATCGTATGGGCGCGATCATAAGCCGAGATCCCGGTTGTGACCCCCTCGGCGGCCTCCACCGAGACGGTGAAGTTTGTGGAGTAGCGCGCCTGGTTAGCGTTGACCATCAGCGGAAGGCGCAGCTGCCCACAGCGTTCCCGGGTGAGTGAGAGACAGATGAGACCACGGGCTTTCGCGGCCATGTAGTTGATGTCCTCAGGCCGCACCATCGACGCGGCCATAATCAGATCACCCTCGTTTTCCCGATCCTCGTCGTCGACAACCACCACCATGCGGCCCTGGCGGATTTCGTCCAACAGCTCTGGAATCGTGTTCATGTGCTCGGTTCCGTCTCGCGCCAGCGAACCACGTAGCGCGCAAGGATATCAGCTTCCACATTGACCCGGTCACCCGCGGTGAGGGAACCGAGCGTGGTATGAGAAAGGGTGTGCGGAATGAGCGCCACGTCAAAATGCTGGTCGGTCACGCCATTCACCGTCAGGCTGACGCCGTCGACGGTAACCGACCCCTTCTCAGCCACCAGCCGCGACAAGGGCTGCGGAATTTCGAACCAAAAACGCTCGGTGTCACCTTCGGCCAGCCGTTTGACCATCCGGCCGGTGGCGTCAACGTGGCCGGTCACGATGTGTCCACCCAGCCGATCGCTGGCGCGCAGCGCCGGCTCCAGGTTGACCGAGCTGCCGGGCTCCAGATCGCCGAGGACCGTCCGCTGGAGGGTCTCGGGCGACAGGTCGGCACTGAACTGGCCCGGCGCCAGCGACACCGCGGTCAGACAGGCGCCAGAGACACAGATACTGTCGCCCAGCTGGGCGTCGTCAAGGGAAAGCGCACCGGTATCGAAGGTCATCCGGGTCAAGTCCGGTCCGCTTTCCATGGTCAGCACACGGCCAACGGCCTGCACAATACCCGTAAACATCAGTGGTTCGTTCCTTTTGTCGGCTCAAGCAGCAGTCGCAGGTCGCCGCCGACACTGCGGACCTGACTGAAGGACAAGGAGATACGATCTTCCATCGTTTGGAGTTCCGGCAACGCAAACAGGCCCATGGTCGATCGACCCAGCACTGTCGGCGCCAGGTAGGTCAACACCTGATCGACCAGCTCCGCCGCCAGCAGCGAACCGCTCAACACGGAGCCGGCCTCCACCTGAAGCTCGCCGAGGTCATGTTCCGCCAATCGGGTCAGCGCCGCGTGAAGGTCAACCCGGCCACCCGCCGCTGGCACCTCCAAGACCTCCAGCCCGGCCACGTCGTCCGCCCAGAACGGCCGCGGCTGGTTGTCGCACCCAACCCAGAAAACCCGCTGATTGCTGTTCAGCAGCCTGGCGGTCGGCGGCATGCGCCACTGGCTGTCCAGCACCACCGCCGTACTCCGGCGCTCTAGCCCCGGCACCCGCGGATTGAGCGACGGATCGTCCGCCAGCACGGTGCCGATGCCGGTCATGACCGCATCGGCTCGCGCTCGCCAGCGATGGCCATCGGCCCGCGCCGCCTCACCGGTGATCCATTGGCTGAAGCCGTCCGCCATCGCCGTTGCGCCGTCGATCGAAGCGGCCAGCTTCACGCGCACGAAGGGTCTTTTGCGCTCGATCCGTGACAAGAACCCGGGGTTGAGCGCTCTGGCTTCACTTTCCATTAGTCCGCACGACACCTCGACACCGGCATCGCGCAGCCGCTGTAACCCCTGACCGGCGACCCGCTCGTCGGGGTCCGTCATGGCCGCCACCACGCGCGTCACGCCCGCCTTGATCAGCGCGTCAGCGCAGGGCGGCGTTCGACCATGATGGGCACAGGGCTCTAGCGTTACGTACGCCGTGCAGCCCGAGGCTTTCGGACCAGCAACCTTCAGCGCCACCGCTTCGGCATGGCCTTCCCCGGCACGCGCGTGAAAGCCCTCACCAACGATGGTTGCACCATTCGCCAGCACACATCCCACGGCTGGATTGGGATGACAGGTCAGCCGACCGCGCCTGGCCAGAGTCAGGGCTCGGGCCATGTGCGTCGCATCGAGCTGGCTCATGAACCGCGAGTTCCGGGCTCGTTGTCCGGCGTGCTGCCCGGTCCGGAGCGGGCGCCGTCGTTTCCGATCTCCTGGTCGTCAGGCCCTGTCGACCCGGCGCCGAGCAGGGACAGCTGCCGTGCATCCAGACCACCGGGCGCGGAGCGCTCCAGCTTTTCGATTTCCTCGCGAAACGCCTGCACGTCCTGAAAGCTTCGGTAGACCGAGGCAAAACGAACGAAGGCCACCTGATCGAGCTGGGACAGCTCCTGCATCACATGTTCGCCGATCGCCCGCGTAGGCACCTCGTCGGCGTCCAGATTCCGGAGGGCGCGGAGGATGCGTGAGATCGCTTCCTCCACCTCGTCGGTTCGGACCGGTCGTTTTTGGAGGGCGCGCATCATGCCCGCGCGCAGCTTGTCGGGATCAAAAGCCTCACGACTCCCATCCCCTTTCACCACGTTGGGAAGCTTCAACTCCGGGGTTTCAAAGGTGTTAAAGCGCGCACCGCACTCCATACACTCCCGTCGCCGGCGCACGGAGAAACCTTCGCCCTTCAGCCGGGAGTCGATGACCCGGGTGTCGGTGGCCTGGCAAAACGGACAGTGCACTGTGGCTCAGGCAGCCGCGCTCTTGGCCACCGGGCGGTAGACGGGCAGCCGCCGACACTGCGCGGTCACCGCATCGCGGACCCGCGCCAGCACGGCTTCATCGTTTGGCGCGTCGAGCACGTCACAAATCAGGTGGCCAAGCTGCCGGGTGTCTTCCTCGAGGTAACCCCGCGTGGTGATCGCTGGCGTGCCCAGCCGCAGCCCGCTGGTGACAAACGGTGACCGCGGGTCGTTGGGTACCGCGTTTTTGTTGACAGTGATGTGCGCCTCACCGAGCCTTGCCTCCGCGTCTTTGCCGGTCAGCTCGCGCGCGCCGAGATCCAGCAGAAAAAGGTGGTTTTCGGTGCCGCCGGAAATCACGTTGTAGCCGCGTTCCATCATGACGCCCGCGAGCGCTTTCGCGTTCTTAATCACCTGCTCCTGATAGCCGACAAATTCCGGCTCCAGCGCCTCCTTGAAGGCCACCGCTTTGGCCGCGATCACGTGCATGAGCGGCCCACCCTGCGTGCCGGGAAACACCAGCGAATTGAGCTTTTTCTCGATCGCCTCATTGCCGCGGGCCAGAATGAGGCCACCGCGCGGTCCGCGCAGCGTCTTGTGTGTCGTGGTCGTGACGACGTCAGCGTAGGGAACCGGTGAGGGATAGACCCCCGCGGCAACCAGGCCGGCGATGTGCGCCATGTCGACCACCAGCAGCGCGCCGACGCTGTCGGCGATCTCGCGCATCCGCGCCCAGTCCGCGACCTGGGAATAGGCGGAAAAGCCGCCGATGATCATCTTGGGCTGATGTTCAGCAGCCAGCGACGCCATGGCTTCGTAGTCGATCAGGCCGGTCTCTTCGTCGAGCCCGTACTGAACGGCGTTGAAGAGCTTGCCGGAGAAGTTGACCTTGGCGCCGTGGGTCAGGTGCCCGCCGTGAGCCAGACTCATGCCCAGAATCGTGTCGCCGGGGTTGATCAGCGCCAGAAAAACTGCGGCATTGGCCTGGGAGCCCGAATGGGGCTGCACGTTGGCGTAGTCCGCCCCGAACAGTGCTTTTGCGCGTTCGATTGCCAGCTTTTCTGCGACGTCCACGTGCTCGCAGCCGCCGTAATAGCGGCGCCCGGGATAACCCTCAGCATATTTGTTGGTCAGCACCGAACCCTGGGCTTCCAGTACTCGGGGGCTGGCGTAGTTCTCGGACGCAATCAGCTCCACGTGATCTTCCTGTCGCTGCTGCTCGGCACCGAGGCAGCGAGCCAGCTCTTCGTCATAGCCGGCGATGGTCATTCCCTGGTCAAACATGTGATGTCTCTCGTGTTGGGCTCAAGTCAGGCCTGCCCCGCGGTGGCGGCAAAGCGCCTTATTGTAACGCGCCCGGGCTTAAGCGGGTGTTTGCTGCTGCTCATACTCGCTGTAGTTGCCTTCAAAGAAATCCACCTTGCCGTCACCCTCAAACGCCAGGATGTGCGTCGCTATCCGGTCCAGGAACCAGCGGTCGTGCGAGATGACCAGCGCGCAGCCCGGAAACGCCAGCAGCGCCTCCTCCAGAGCACGAAGTGTTTCCACGTCCAGATCGTTGGTGGGCTCGTCGAGCAGCAGCGTGTTGCCGCCGCTGCGCAGCAGCTTGGCCAGGTGCAGACGATTGCGCTCGCCGCCCGACAGCACTTTCACCAGCTTTTGCTGATCGGCACCTTTGAAGTTAAAGCGGCCGGCGTAGGCCCGCGAAGGCGTCTCGTAGCGTCCAACCTGGATGAGATCCTGGCCGTCTGAGATTTCCTGCCAAACGCTGTTTTCCCCGTTCAGGGAATCCCGGCTTTGATCGACATAGGCCAGCTTGACGGTGGCGCCGATATCGATAGTCCCGCTGTCGGGCTGCTCCTGACCCGCCAGCATCCGGAACAGCGTCGACTTACCGGCGCCGTTGGGACCAATGATGCCGACGATGGCCCCGCGGGGGACCTTGAAGCTCAGATCCTTGATCAGCGCCCGATCACCAAACCCCTTGCTGACGGAGGCCAGCTCGATGACCTGGTCACCCAGGCGATCGCCCGGCGGGATGTAGATCTCGCGGGTCTCATTGCGGGTTTGAAACTCCTGTGAGCAGAGTTCTTCATAGCGCGCGAGGCGCGCCTTGCTTTTCGCCCGCCGGCCTTTCGGGTTGCTTCGGACCCACTCCAGCTCAGCCTTGATCGCCCGCTCGCGGGCCTTTTGACCGCTTTCCTCCTGCGCCAGGCGGGTTTCCTTTTGTTCGAGCCATGAGGAGTAGTTGCCTTTCCACGGAATACCTCGACCGCGGTCGAGCTCGAGGATCCACTCGGCAACGTTGTCCAGGAAGTAGCGATCGTGGGTAATCGCCACCACCGTGCCGTTGAACTCAGCCAGAAACCGCTCCAGCCAGCTGACCGAGTCGGCATCCAGATGGTTAGTGGGCTCGTCGAGCAGCAGCATGTCGGGGCTGGACAGGAGCAGACGACAAAGCGCCACCCGCCGGCGCTCGCCGCCGGACAGCACCGAAACGTCGACGTCCCACGGCGGCAGGTGGAGCGCCTGCGCGGCCATCTCCAGCCGGCGGTCCAGCTCCCAGCCGTCAGCCGCCTCGATGGCGTCCTGCAGCGTGGCCTGTCTGGCCAGCAGATCGTTCATCGCGTCGTCGTCCATCGGCTCGGCGAACTGCTCGCTGACCTCATCAAATTCGGTCAACAGCGCTTTGATATCGGCGACGCCCTGCTCGACGTTGCCGCGAACGCTCAGGCTGTCGTCAAGTGCCGGCTCCTGCTCCAGGTAGCCCACCCGGATATCCGGCTGGGGCCGGGCCTCACCCTCAAACTCCTGGTCGACGCCAGCCATGATGCGCAGCACGGTGGATTTCCCTGCACCGTTCAGGCCCAGGACGCCGATTTTGGCGCCCGGGAAAAACGACAGCGAGATGTCTTCGATAATTTTTCGCTTCGGCGGAACCGTCTTGCTGACGCCGATCATGGTGTAGATGTACTGAGCCATCAGTGTCCTTTTCGCTCATTCAGCGGCAGCCAGGTGGCCGGCTGCGGCCGGAAGGGCCGGGGTTGATAGTGAAACGCCCGCTGGGCGGGTGATGCGTCGTATACCAGATCTTGGTTCATGCGGTCCAACATGGCCGGATTCAAGTCCCGCCAGCGTGCGCTGCGCCGAAGCAGGGGCAGCGCTGCCCGGGCGGCGAGCAGGGGCAGCGGCAAGAACCTGGGCTGAAGCTCCAGCGATTCAAATACCCGCTTCACCATCGATCGGTAGCTCAGCGTCGATCCGCCCGGGAGGTTGAAGCTGCCCGACAGCGGCTCGGGGCGCTCGAGCAGCGCCTGCGCAGCCGCGGCGAGGTCCGCCGCGTGCACCGGCTGACGGAGCCCGGTGCCCTCACCCAGCAGCGGCATGAGCCGCCAGCGCTTCACAAACCCAGCCAGGCGAGTAAGGTTTTTATCGATCCCGGCGCCGTAGATCAGCGTCGGCCGAAGGACGGCCAGCGAGGCGCCTTCCTCGGCGGTGCAGCGTTGCAGGACCGATTCTCCGTCAGCCAGCAGCTCCGCCATCGCCCGCTCAGCGGCGTCCGCGCTCGCCTGCTTGGCCATCCGGCTGGTCGAAGAAAATGCCACAACGCGCGTAATGCCGGCCAGCACGCGCCACCGCTCTTCGAACTGCGTGAGCGGCGCCAGGTAAATCAGCGCGTCGTATCCAACCGATCGATCCGCCGCAAGCGTCCCGCCAGCAGTCGACCAGCTCAGCTCGGGATGGGGGGCGATCCAGGGCGGTGCGGATCGCCTGGATTGAACGCCCACCTGATGTCCGGCAGCCAGCAGTTTCGGAATCAGGAACGCGGCGATCTGATTGCCGCCGCCGACCACCACGACACGGCTCGCCATCAGCCGCGGCGACCCGCAAGCCACCACCCGGGGCTACGAATCACAAAATGCGTCCAGATCAGCGCTGACCAGCAGGCGGCGGCCAGCGGTCCCAGCTCCGCCGAGTAGTAGCGACACAGGGATGCATGTTTGTGCGCCTGAGCCCGGAGCGGAGCGGCACGATGACTGACTCCCTGGGCATGGACCGCGCAGGCGTCAGGACACAGCCGCAGCCCCCACCCTGCCCCGGCTGCGCGCCGCATCAGGTCGAGATCCTCGCAGTGAAGAAAGTACGCCTCGTCATACCCTCCCAGCGACCGGAAGCAGCCCGCCGAAAGCATCAGCAGCGCGCCGGACAGGGCCTCGGCGGGCTGCGTGCCCGTCCCACGCGACGCCGCCGCACGCGGCCGTCCACCGCCATGCAGCAGGCTGCCAAGCGTATTGCTGACGGTGAGGAGCCTCCGCAGCGTTGCCTTTTGGACGCTTCCGTCTTCGTTCATGACCCAAGCGCCGGCCATGCCGACGGCAGGCCCTTCCTCGAAAGCCTTCGCCATCTGTTCCAGGCAGTCGGGTTCCACCACACAGTCGGGATTCACGAAGACCAGCAGGTCGTTATCCGCGAGCCCGACCGCCGCCTGATTGCAGGCTCGGCCAAAGCCGAGATTTTTGGGGTTGCGTATGACCTCAACCGGCCGTTCCGCCAGCGGCTCGAGGCTACCGTCGGTGGAGCCGTTGTCGACTACCCGGACCTCAGGCTTCACCGTCGAGGCGAGCAGCGCGTCGACGCAGCGCGTGAGCCAGGCGCCCGCCTCGTAGTTCACGATCACGGCGCACAGGCGCCGGTCGCTTAGAGCGCGACCAGCGATTCCCGTTGGCCCGTGCATTGATGCCAAAGGGCGGGCCAGTGCGCCAGGTGGTCCGCGTAGCGGGTCAGCCCCGTCGTCAGCAGCTCGGCGCAGTCCTCGGCCGTCGCGTCCTCCGGCCAGTCGCGCAGCCGGGGTGCCCCGACCTGCGTCAGACTGCGGCCGTTCTCTGTGATCCATTCGCGGGCGTCCCGTACCCAGAAGTCCGGCGCCGGCTTCAGGTTCGTCAAAGACGTCTGCGCCTGCTCCACAATCTGCGAACGGATCATCGCGAGAAACTGACCCAGCAGAAGCTGCTGGCGGTCAGTGCTCGCGGCGGCAAGATCCCGCAGCGTTGCCACCAGCGTGGCGAGCCGGGCCTCCGGCGTTCCCGCCGTACATTGATCGAGGCGCGACAGCGCATATTCGCCGGCGAAGCGCGACAGCCAGGGCACGTAGGTCTCAGGAATCGGGCTTTCCCGGCCTCCCGCCGGCCGTTCGTGCCGTAAAAGCGTCGGGAAGTGCAGACACAGTGAGCCGGGATATAGGTAGCGAAGCCACGCCGCAAAGGTGAAGTCTTCACCCCGGCCGGTGGCGGCAGTGCACGGCATCAGCTGCCGGTTATCGAAGGCCAGCGGCGTAAAGTTAGACATCCGCGTCAGCTGGGGATGAGAATAGCCGTGGGCCATCACCGGCTGATGTGACAGCGCTCGGTAGCTGGCCTCACTGGCCCGCATCCCCTGCGTGTGCACCGACGGCGCCAGGTAGAACCAGAGGTTGGTGTCCATACGCCAGTCGCCCCAGGCACCGGCCGCGGTGGTCTTGATGGACTGCCCGCGGAGCAAACCTTCCACCTGATCAAACGTGGCGCCGCGAAGCGTTTCCGCAGAAACCTCCAGCCCAAAGCGTTCGCTGAACAACACCGCTGGCGGCTGCCCGCAAACCCCCAGGTGCTCGGCCAGCGGATCCACGGCGGCACCGCTCGCTCCTGACTCAGGCACCGCCAGCGCGGCCGCCAGATCGTCCAGACCGTGGCCGGCAAAATGCATCGGCACGTGCGCACCCTCTCTTACGCTGAGCTGACGACCGGCACCGGCCGCCGGCAGCCGGGGATCGACGACAAAATCGTCGTCCAGCATGAGGAACCGCTCGCCGGCGGTGAGCAGGAGTGCCGCGTTCCAGGCGCCGCCACAGGTCAGCGCCTGCGGATCGTCGACGCCCAGCACCTCGCGAGCGATCTCCGGTTCCGGCAGCGAGTCGCACAAACGCTGGCGCCAGGGGCGGTCGAGATGATGGACCGACAAACCGAGATCGGTCAGCGCCTTGAGCGCGTCGCGATTTTCGCTGGAAGCGACGCGCGAGTCATCGACCACCAGATAGCGAAGCCCCCGACCGGTGGCTTGCTCAAGGTCGGCCAGCGAAGACGCCAACCGCGCCAGCTCAGTGGGTCGGTCGCAGGTGCGAATCACCAGCCCCGCGGGATCATCCTTCGGCTCGGGCGTGCTGGCCTTGAGACGGGTCAGCATCTCCTCGGCTTCGACCACCAGCCCTCGACCCCTTAGAAACTCGAAGACCTTTTCGACAGCGTGACCTTTGCCCTTAAGCGCCGGCAGCCGTTGAATCACGGTGGCAACGTGCTGCTCAAGCGGCTGAAACCGTCGACTGGCGTCCATCGCCGCCAGCACGTCCAGCGTCATCACGTGATTCTCGCCGGTATGCGGGTCGTGGAACACCACCTCTTCCGCCGACAGGCGCGCCGCCTGACCGCTAACACTGGCCAGCAGTGGTCCTTCGACACGCTTTGGCGTTAGGTCCGCCGTCCCAAAGTCCAGATTAAACTCCATGGTCGGGGTGCCCCTTTTTCGCTTCCTGCAGCGCCTGGCGCAGTCGTTCAATTTCCTGGTCGCGCTCGGCCAGCAGCTTGCCGGCAGCCATGTTTTTGCGAATCTCGTGCTGGTAGTGAGCGTAAACCGACTGTTCTGCGTCACCGAATTGGGAGAGGCCTGGCAGGGCCGGCAGATCAGCTTCGCGAGCCGCGCAGACGGCGATGAAATAGAGCGGCTGGCCCGGGGGGACAGCCGCAGCCTCCAGCCTGTCCTCGTGCATCACCAGCGACTGGCACCCCGCCGGGTCGGCACCCGGCGTGCCGTCGACCGGCCAGATCAGCGACTGAAAGGCCATGGCCTGTCCCAGCAGTCGAACCGCCGGGAACTGAGACTTCAGGAGCGTCAGGAGCTCATCACGGTACAGCTCTTTGACGTGAAACTCGTTGTTGTAGCCCGTGGCGTCGCTGTAGGTAGCCTTATCTGGCGAGGAGATCATGAGAAAGCCAGTGTCCCGCAAAACCCGCCGAAACTCCTGGAGCATTTCAGCCTGCTGGCTCAGATGTTCCAGCGTTTCAAAGGAAATCACGGCGTCGTAGCAGCTATCGTCAGCCGGCAGGTCCGTGACGCTGGCGCTGTGGAAGCGCAGGTTCTCGGCGTGATAACGTCGCCGGGCGTGGTCCACCGCTTCCGCGCTCAGGTCCACGCCATCCACCGAGATCGCTCGGGTTGCCAGCAGCGCGCTGCCATAACCCTCGCCACACGCCGCGTCCAGTACCCGCCTTTCGTCGACGAGGGTCGAGGCCAGCGCATAGCGGTGCCAGTGCTCGTACGCCATCTCCCGAACGCACTCCGGCGTGAATCGCTCGCCGGAGAACGGCAGTTCCGGCGGATGGATGGTTTGACTCATGATGCTTATCGGTCGTGTTGTTGGGTCGTGCGGCCGCAGGGCCCCTCGACAGGATCGGTTATCTCGGTCGGTGCCTCGGAATGGATGGCCTGACGCGAGCGCTCCGCTGAGCGATGGAGCAAGAGGTTAATGCGTTTCGGCCAGCTTGGCCATGATCGAATGACGAATCGGCCTCAGGGGGTCGCGCGCAATAAAGTCAGCAACCAGCTGCTCATAGTCCGGATAGCGTTCCAGCAGGACCTGCAGGTTCTCGCCGTTGGGTTTCAGGTTAAGCGGCCCGAACGACTTGCCTCCCGCGTGAAGGACATAGGCGTCATCACACAGCACGTTCCGCCAGCCGGCTGCGGCGGCGCGGCGGCAGAAGTCGTTTTCCTCGCCGTAGCCTCGCCCGTAGCGGGGGTCGAACAGTCCGAGCTCGTCGAGCGCCGCCCGGCGCACATAGAGGCAAAAGCCGACGCCGGTCGGTAGTTCGGGATAGGTCCGGCTACCCGTTGCGCTGACGGCTCTTGCCCACCGCGCCGGATTGTCGGGTATCGGGTTGTTAACGCAAAAATCCGGAATCGAACAGATCTCGGCGTTGTTTGAAAAGGGCGTAGCAGTTGCGATCCGCGCGTCGCTGGCTGCACACCGTCGCAGCGCCTCGAGCCAGCCACTGGTGACCTGCGCGTCGCTGTTCAGCAGCACCACGTCGTGGCCGCTTGCGCTCATCGCCAGGTTGCAGGTGCCGATGAAACCCAGGTTTGTCGGGTTATGAAGCAGCTGTGCGCTTCGTCGCTGGCCGACAAATTCCTCGAGCAGCGGCACCACGACCGGGTCGGTGGAGGCGTCATTGATCAGCAGGACCCGCTGGTCGCTTTCCGTGTGCTGAAGCAACGCCTCCAGGCAGCGCTCGAGATCCGAGGCAGCGTTGAAAACGGGCACAATAATCTCAATCATGTTCGAGCCACCGGTAAGGCAGACGCAGCGTCCCGAACTCCCGGGCCCGGCCGGGGACGCGCACCATGCGCCGCTGCGTCCGCCCACAGCGCTGACCCTCGGCGTCGACGGGCCATGCGTCCAGCCGCAGATTTCCGGGCAGCCAGGTGCCGGGCAGCCTGATCTCCCAGCGCAGGTAGTTTCGGCACGGCAGCGATCCGGAACCGATGACGGCACCGTCCAGGCGTCCCAGCTGCCAGCGAAGCCTGTGGTTGTCGAAGCCACCTTCGAGCTGGGTTTCGACGATCAGCTCTGCATCGGTCCAGCAGTCGCTGGCCGGTACCGTCAGGCTGAAGCGCTCCAGGCGAACTTGATCGCCGGTGAACGCCTGCAGCGACTCTCCGAGCTTTTGCTCATGAAAGGCTAGATAGTCCTGGCTGACGTCAAAGACGTCGCCGCTGGCCTTAACCTGACCCTCATGGAGCCAGATGGCTCTGCTGCACAGTCGCTGAACGTGATAAAGGCTGTGTGACACGAGCAGCAGGGTCCCGCCCTGGGCAAGATAGGACTCCACCCAGGTGATGCACTTTTTCTGAAAAGACTCGTCGCCAACGGCCAGGACTTCATCGCTGATCAGTACGTCAGGCTCTGTGGCGGTCATGACCGCAAAACCGAGTCTGACCACCATGCCAGAGGAATAATGGGAAACCGGTTCAGCCAGCGCATCACCCAGGCCAGAGAACGATTCGACCTGAGCCAGCGATGCCTGCGCCTGCGCCTGCGTCATGCCGGCGAGCTGGCAGGCCTGGAGCGCGTTGTCCCGGCCGCTGAGGTGTTCATCAAAGCCGACACCGAGCTCCAGCATCGCGCCGACGGAGCCCTCGATATGGACTTCTCCAGCGTCCGGGGACAACAGGCCCGCCACAATTTTGAGGAGAGTAGACTTGCCAGCCCCGTTTTCCCCGAGGATGGCCACGGACTCCCCTCTGGCGACCGTCAGCGAGACCTCCTTCAGCACCTCAATACCGGTGGCGGGTGAGCGACCGGCAAGGGCCCGCAGCCAGGCGCCACCACGATCCGCGGCGGCAAACCGTTTGTGGATCCCGCCAACGGAGATCACAGGTACTCTTCGACCCGCGGTCGCAGGCGCTGGAAATAAGCCAAGGCGAGACCCAGCAAGGCCAGCAGCGCCACGGCCACAATGCCGTCACCCATCACAGGGTGCCATTGCTGGGTCAACAGCACCTCGCGGAGCCGCTCAAACAGGTAGGCAAGCGGATTGAATTGATAGACCGTCCGGAACCGGTCCGGGACCATGTCGACGCTGTACAGGATGGGCGTAAGAAAAAACCCGAGCATGATCAGCGCGGGTAAGGCGTGACGGAGGTCCGGGAAAAACACCTGCGTGATGGAAAAAAACAGCCCCAGGGCGGCGGTCAGCAAAAAGAGCATTGCCAGCAGGACCAGGGCGACCGGTATGCCCGCCGGGCTGACCGGTGTGCCCGTCAGCGACAGTACCACCAGCACCAGGACATAGCCCAGCATGGTCAGCAGGAATACCGCCGTGAGCTTGCTCAGCACCACAACGTGCAGGGGAATCTGAACTTTACCGATCAGCTTGGCCGCGTCGGTCAGGGAACTGGTGGCCCGCATAAGCCCATCGGCAAAAGCCGTCCAGGGCCACAGCGCAATCGCAAGGTATGCGACAAATCCGGTACCGATCGCGTCAGGAAACCGGACCTGCAGCACGCGGGTAAAAACGAAGGCGTAGATTGCCAGGACCGCTAGCGGCAGAACGAGGGCCCAGATAAATCCTAGGGCCGTGTTGACGTAGGTTTCTTTCAGATCTCGAGTTAGCAGCAGCCGAAAAACCTGTAAGTCTCGGCTAGCCTGCATAAGGACCGGTGGCGTATCGGGTCCTGAGGCTGGCCACAACCTGCGGGTCAGCCTGAAACGGGAGCTGGTGAAATTCGTTGATGTGTAGGTTCCAAAGCTGGCTTTCCTGCTTCCCCTTGAGTCTGGCGACCAGCGGGCCCTGCACCTCGACGAACGATTGCGGAAGAATCGGGTGTTTTCGCAGCAGGCAAATCATCAGATAGCGACTGGAAACCTCGAGCGTTTCGGCACATTGGCCTGGCTGTTTGAGGGCCGCGGCGCGACGCGTGGCGCGAGCGGTTTGCGGGTCACCTTCCAGGTAAACCACTTGTTTTGCACTCACCGTGGGTGGGGTGAATGCCAGCACAAACTGCGCGCCGAGCACGGACTCGGCAAGCTGCCTGGTGTGGGTCAGGGTCGCGAGATCCGCGATTTCGTCATCACTCTTCGACAGCTCGATTTGCACAGCAGAAATTGCCGCCGGGCGCTGGAACTCGTCTTTGTGCGTGAGGTAATACTCTCGCGCCAGCGCCTGGTAGTCACCCACCAGCTTCTCGGCGAGGTAGTTGGCTTTGTAGGCTTTCAGGACGGCTTCCTCGAGCGCCAGCTGGAAACGGGGAAGAAAGTCGTTTGACTGGTCGAGCTGATCTTCCTGCGCCCGGGTCAGCAGCTTCTGCTCGGCGTCCGGCCCCAGTGAGCGCAGATACCGGCCCTTTCGGGTTCTCATGTGCTCCTGAAAAAATCGGCTACTCAGCAACTGCACGGCTGACTCTCTCGGCTGCTGTTCCGGCGGATGTTTGTCCTCGAGCAAAATGACGTGATAACCGTATTGAGAGCGGACCGGTTCGGAGATGTCACCCGGCTGTCCTAACGAGAATGCTGCGGCCTCGAAGGGTCGCACCATCTGACCGGGCCCCATGCGAGGATAGCGCCCCTTATTTTGATTCCTCGCGGGATCGTCCGAATGATTGGTTACCGCGTCGTCGAAGGACAGCGTGCCGGCGACCAGTTCATCGCGAAGACGAGACGCCAGGCTGAAGGCCGTGGCAGGTGACCGACCCTCGGTCCCGATGAGCACATGTCGGACTGAAACGGTGGCCGGCAGCTTGAACTGCTCGGGATTGGTGTCGTATTGCGCCTCCGCGCGAGCGCGGAAATCGGGCGTAGGCTGCTGCGCCAACGCATCATTGAGCGCGTGGTTGATCAAGGTTTTCCGCCGGACCTGCTGATCGATGGTTTCCAGATTCAGGTAGGGCGGCGGGTTGGCGAGCACCGGGGTCACCATCGCACGGCGTACCAGCATCGTTTCCAGCGATTCGCCGATGCGTTTTGGATTATCGAACACGCCCGCTCGTACTTCTACGGGTAGCTGCGAGGCCATGGCGTCGACATCTCTCAGCGTCAGCGAAGCATCACCGAGCTGAGCTATGACGGTGTCCGGAGAGTATTGAGACTGCTGGGCGTTTGCCGCGTGGACTAGCACCACGGCGGCCAAGTAGGCGATGATCAGCTTCATGGCGAAAGGCGTTTTCTTTTGTTCCATGATACGACAACGGCCCGACGGATAGTTCCGCCGGGCCGCAGATTATAGCGTTGTTGGACGCGAGCTAGTTCAGGCGACGCGGTCGCCCAAGGAAACTACAGGTCGATCCATCATTACAGGCGTTTTCGCCCTGGGCGGTTGTATGCCGGATGTTGATGTAATAAACGTCGTTGATATCTCCGGTGATGCTGCAGGCGTTACCCGGCCCGACAATCGTCCCGATGGTGGCACCCTCCGAGCCAACGCTGGCAAGACACAACGCATCGGTGTAGCCGACCCCTTCGAAGTCACCCGGGCATCGGCTGATGCTGACCTGTGTGTTGTCGCCATTCGATGGTCCACCCACCCAGGTCAACGCCCAAACCTTGCCGACCGCATCATCGCTCACGAATGGGAGCGAAACATAGTCGCCTCTAGGGATGAATATCGTGGCTTCGTTAGAGCCGGGGAATGGGCCCCAGACACCCTCGAAGTTGATTTTCGGTTGACCGTCAGGAGGATTGCTGGCGAAGTCTTTGAAAATATTGAACGGTAGGGTGCGGCCTGCCGGCTCGGGACCGCAAAAAGACGGCGGCGGCGGGAAGCCATCGGGGCCCCCGCTAGTGCCACCGTTAACGGTCACGTCAACCGAATCGGAACCTCCGGAATTCTGACAGTTAAGAATGAAAGAGGTGGTGCCGGTCGGTGAATAGGTGCCAGAGCCCCCGCTGGGTGACTCGGTGACGTCATCTCTCCACGCCTGCGTGCCGCCGGTGGGCGTACACGACGTCACGTCGGCCACAAAACCGGTGACGCTCCAAGTCACATCGACCGTATTACCGGCGTCAATCGTATCCGGCTGAAGGGTCAGCGCAACGTCGAGAGCGCCGCCCGGGGTGCCAAAACATGTCGGCAGGTTGGCATCGTCCACGTCTAGCGTGAGGTTGCCGGTGGTTGCATCGACCGTTACGGAACTGTTGGCCTGCAGCGGAATGGAGCATGGTCCGTCGTCGAGCGTCAGGACCACACTCTGTGCAGAAGCAGACTCGACGGTCAGACCGGCGGCAAAGATCGCGGTCAGCGAAGCGCTGAGGCCCGCCGTTAATAATTTACTTGTCATGATTCCATTGGCCATTGGCGATTGGTGCACAGCATTGCAGGGGCATCATTAATGTTTGGTAAAACGCCTGTTAGAAGAAGATTAGCATATTGCAGTAAATAGACGTTCGACAAAGGGTTTTCACCCAAATTGTTGCAAAAAAAAGAGGGGGCCCGAAGGCCCCCTCTCTCAAGACAGTAAAGTCTTTTGCGGTCGAACTTAGCTGCCCGCGATAGAGCGGCTGTGACGATGACCAAAGAGGCCAGCGTAGTTCGACAGTACGGAGTTACCTGAGGCGTCCGTCAGAGTACCGTTTTGAACCACGGTGATCTGGAAGCCGGTTACAGGCAGACCGTTGTAGATGTCGCCGTCGGTTGACGTGTAGGTGTGGAGCGGATCGGTCGTCAGACTGATCGTGGCCCAACCGTTTTCAAACGTGTCACCGGTGACCGTGTCGGTAGAGATGTTACGTGCGTTCGGAGAACCCAGGATCTCTGAAGGACCAGCGGTCAGATCTTGACCGAAGGTAACCACCTGAGACTCGTAACACAGAACCGGAACCAGCGGGTTAGCCGGATCGAACGGCGAGAAGTTCACCTGACCAGGAGCCTGGCCGGGGTCACCCTCTTCACGATCGGTGAAGGCGATGCCAATCTCTTCACAAGCTGCGCCGTCGGCGATGTCGTCATCGTCAAAGGGAGCGGTGAACGGCGCGATGGCCGGATCTTGGTCAACGTAGAAACGCTTGGTCGGGAAGGTGTTAACCCACTCGGTAGCACCGTTCAGCACGGAGTCAATCGCGTACTCGTTGTAGATGTTGTCGTGCATGTAAACAGCACTAACAGCGTCTACGGGACCCGGGCTAGCAGCCAGCACGTCCCAAGAAGAGGTTACGATTCGGCCGTTATCGAAAACGATAGACTGGACGGTCGTAGCGTCACCGGTGGTGCCTGAGGTGTCGGCCTGGTTAAGGGTCGGCAATTCAGAACCCGGGTCAGCGTGCAGCGTAGCGGGACCACCGTTGGTGCCGGTGCCAGCCGTCGGATCGAAGAAAGCAGCGATCGCGTCAGCGTTGTAGCCCACCTGCGTGCCGTTCAGCACGTTGATGATAGATGCTGAACCGAACAGACCACCTTCCGGTGAACGAACGTCGGTGTCAGCTTCACGAGAACCGGTAGCGTTCCAGACGCCGCCGAAGATCCATGCGCTGACCAGCGCACCACAATCGTCGGGGATACCGTCGGGGCCGTGAATAGCAGCGGCTTCCAGACCGGTAACGTCGGTGTCGACGGTCTCGTCAACCACGCCCATCTCGATCATCTCAAAGTGACCTTCACGGGTCCGCTCCGGAGAGTTGTCGACGCCGGTGAATTCGTCAAAACGGATGGTCTTGAAGTTTACAAACGGGATACCGCCAGCCAGCGTGCCGTCGTTCTGGGTGAAGAAAGACGGAACGGTGCAGGACTGGTCAGCCGTTGCAACCGCAGCCAGGCCGCTGTCATCACCATCAGGATCGGTAACAACACCGGTCCAGACGTCAAACGGAGACAGGTACAGGTTGAAGTCAAGCACTTCGCGAGAGTTCTTAGAATCTACGAAGCGAACCTTGACGGCCTTTACGGTGTCAGTGGTGTTAACGACAGAAAGCAGCGTGTCGTTGCCACCGTTGACGGTGTAGTACGGATAGATGAGAACTTCACCCAGTCCGTCGGGATTCAGGTTAACTGCATTAGCGATACCGGCGAGACCGGCAACACCGCCGATTCCAGCCAGTACGGCATTGGTTAAGGTATTTCTCTTCATCACAACACTCCTAAAACAAAGTACAGGGCGACTTTGAATTCATTTCAGTGGCAAAACTTGCCAAAATTTTTGCTTACTATAGGCAAGAGCGACGTCATGGTACGACAAAGAACTGGGTGACGCAATCCCCAGCTCAGGCGGAATTTGGGCGAAAAATCGGTCAAAAACTCCCCCCAAGATCGTGCAAAACTTACTGCTTCGGAACGTAAAACCACTGGTTGTTTTGCTTGATCCAGCTCTCGTGCACGATTCTAGTCGATTCGAAGGGCTTTGCACCAGGGACCCTCGGAATGACCCGATAATCGAGCTCGACTCGCGCTGGACAGGTCTCCGCTTCGCAGGGGCCCGTGTCGCGCAGGCGGGCGCCGAGCCAGGGTATCGAGCGGCTGGACATCGCCTGCAGAAACCTGTCGAGGCTCGTGACGCTCCGATAGCCCGGCGAGTAGTACTCGTAGGCCGCTATGTAGTCGCCGGCAACCAACAGATCCCATTTGTTCTGGACGCGCTCGTCCAGCGTTTGTGGCGCGTCCGGCGCGGTGGCGCAGCCGGCGAGTGCCAGCAGCAGCACTACGGCGATCATTTTCATGGCAGTTCCTTCGTTCTGTCGTGGGTTTTGGTAGCAGTTTGTTGAAACAGCCATCCATGGCTGTTTCAACAACGCCAAGTGAAAAATGCGATTTTCACTTGGCTCACATTTTCTATGGCTCGCAGCCATCGAAAATGCCGGCACATCCCTGTGCCGGTTGCAGCGCGCCGAAAAACGGCGTTTTTCGACACACTGCTAATTATCGACGCCGCTGGCGACGTCAAAACCTTGGATACCGCGCATCATCTTGCGGTACTCCTCGCTGACCTCGCGGGCTTCAGACATGTTGGCGACCACTGTGGGCTTGATCACCACCAGCAGCTCGTTACGCGTTTGTTCTCGGGTGGAGGTGCCGAACAGGCCGCCGACCACCGGCAGCTGGCTGAGCACCGGCAGGCCAGACTGGCCGCGCCGATCGCTATTCTGAATCAAGCCGCCAAGAACGATGGTCTCGCCGCTCTGGACCGCCACCTCGGTGTCCAGCCGCGTTTGGCTGACCGGCACGTTCCCGTTGGGATCCGCGGTGTTAGGCGCACCGGGCGAACTCACCTCCTGCCGGATTTCGAGAAAGACCAGCCCACCCGGATTGACGCGGGGCACCACATTCATCGTGACACCCGTGTCGCGGAACTGAACCCGCGTTGTCGCCAGGTCATTGCCGGCGCCGGTATTGAAGACCGGTGAGTTCACCGGGATCTGATCACCGACGTTGATGTTCGCCTCGCGGTTGTTCAGCACCAGCATCGACGGGGCCGCAATGGCCGTGACCGTCGTTTCGTTTTCCAGCAGCGACACCAGTGCACTCACGTCCACCCCGGTGATCTGGTAGGCAAAGCCCGATCCGCTCAGGCTGCCCGCCCGATCGGGGCTCGCGCTACCGCTGGAGTCGAAGATGCCCTTGGCGACCGTCCCACCGTCGCCGCCGTCGTCAAAATCGGACCCGACGCTGTTTTCGAAGAACCACTGCACACCGTAGGTCAGCGAGTCGTTGAGCTCAACGTCGTAGACCTTGACTTCGACCAGCACCTGGAGCGGCTCGGTGTCCAGCCGCTTGATCGCGCCAAGGACCGCTTCGTACTGACCGGGCGTGGCGCGGATCAGCAGCGAGTTCTGTTCTTCGACCGCCGTGATCCGGATCTCCTCACCGTCGACGAGCGCTACCCCGCCATCGCGGGCACCGCCCGCGTTATTGCCCGGCGCCCGGTCAGCACCCCCGGACGCCTGCTGGCGCTCCCGGCGGGCGTCGTTGATCGAGGTGATTTCGCCGGTTTGAATACCCGGCGCGAAGGGGTCGGCCGTACCGCGGCGTCCCTGCGACGACGAGCCCGACCCGCTGCCGCCGAATACGTCATTCAGGGTATCGGACAGATCGGTCGCCTTCACGTTCTTGACCTTATACACATAGAGCCGCGTGCCGGCCCCTTCAGCGCCGCCCCGATCCAGGCGGTCGATCCACTCCGAGGCGGTTTCCAGGTATTTGACCTGCGGGGTGATCACCACAATCGCGTTGAGCCGCTCGATCGGCAGGAAGCGAAACATGCCGGCGAGCGGCGTTCCCGCGCCTTCGCCGAACACGCTCTCCAGCTCGGTGACTACCGTCGCCGCCTCAACCCGTTGAATCGCGTAGATACCCACCGACATCCCGGCCAGCCAGTCGACGTCAAAGATATCGATTGTGCGCTGGTAGTTCGCCAGCTCCTGCCGGGTTCCGGCCAGCACCAGCAGGCCGCGCGGATTATCGACCGCAACAAACGCCGCGTCGCGAGCGTAGGGCTGGAGGAGTTTCTGCATTTCCGCCGGTGCGATGTAGTCCAGCGGGAACACCCGCACCTCGTAGCCCCGCTGGCCGGCCGCCGATGCGGTGGTCGGAACCAGCTGTCCTTTGATCACGTTGGCCAGGGGCATAACGTTATAGCGGCCGTCAAAGTAGGCCAGCGCGGCATTGTTCCAGCTCAGCAGCATCTCCAGCACCGCCAACGCCTGCTCCTGGCGAATGGGCTTGGCGGTGGAAAACGTGACCGTGCCGCTCACCCCGGGGGCGATGACGTAGTTTTCCGACAGCAGATCACCCAGGATCGCTTTGACTACCTCCTGCAGCGGCTGGCCCTCGAAGTTGAACACCACCTCGCCGTCTTCCCCCGGATCGTCCGGGCGCCGGGCGGCCGCAGCCCGATCAAAGAATTCCCCGGTGCCCTCAAACAGCTGCACCTTTTCGGTCCCCGGGTCGACGGGCGTCTCGTCCGAGCCGCCTCCCAGCGCAATCTCAGCCGAGTCGCTGGCTCGCGCCTCCGCCTGCGGCCGGCCTGCGGCGTCACCCTGGCTGCCGTCGTCCACCAGCCCCGTCGTTCGCGAAGCACAGCCCGCCAGCAGCGTGATCGCGGCGAGCAGCGGCGTCAGAGGCGTGATTATTCTGGTTTTTATACTAATCATCGTCTTCATCCGATTCTGCCTCCATTCCTGCCTCAGCCCGTCTCCGTTCGGCTTCTTCCCTGAGCTGCGCCCGCCGCTCGGCCACCCGACGGCGTATCTCTTCGGCCCGTGCCGCCCGATCTGAGTCGGAGTCAGCCTGGGAGCGGTTGGTCGCCGACGCTGCGCCCTCTTCCGTCTTGGGTTTGTTCGGCGTGACCACGTTGCGCCGCGGCGGCGGCGGCGCGCCGCCCTTCAGCGCCTGCGTGAAGGTCTCCAGCTTGACCTCCGCTGTCCCCTGACTGCCGCCGCTGAACACCAGCCGCCGTGGCTCGATGCCGGTCAGGGTCCAGCTCGACTGGTCCCCGTCGAGCGCCATCCCGACCTTCATCCGCAGCATCTCTTTGGTCACGTTGTTGGTCACCATGGCGAGCTGGGTCTCGGGCGTGATGATAATGCCGGTCACGGCCACGTTCAGCTCGACCTTTGGCTCCTCGACAACCTGAGTCTCATCGTCTGGGCCACCGGCTTCCTCCGTACTCACCATCGGCCGGCGGTCTTCGTTGAACAGCGGGCGATTGATGACCTCCGCGTAGGTGTCAAACGCCGGCAGCTGAAACTCGCCTTTGCCGTCGTCGGGACCCGCGGCAACCCCCGCCGCGCTCATGGCCGGCGCCGGGCGAATCCCCTGCCCCACGCCCAGCACCACGCTGACGATAGCCGCGGCCAGCAGCGTACAGCCGCCGAGCAGCGCGAGGAATATGGCTTTGTCCGGTTTCATGGTCGTGTCAGGGTGCTGTTCTCAGGTACCCGGAAAGGTCGAAGCGCACGTCCAAAATCTGCTGCTGAACGGTTTCTCGTCCCTGTCGGCGGCGCGTAATCTGGCGGTAAACGCTCACGTTGTCCAGAAAAACATACGGCGTGCCGTTTTCCAGGTGGTAGAAGATGTTGCTGAGATCTTCCACCTCGCAGCGCAGCCGGACCTTGTTGGTGACGCGCTCAAACCGCTCCTTGTCCCGCACGCGCATGTTTTGGTTGGAGATCACCTGGCAGTCTTTTTCGCTCGCGTGGGTGCGGATCATCTCCTTGAGCCGGTTGGTCAGCTCCGCTGAACCCAGGGAGGTATTTTTCTGCTGCAGAAAAAAATCTGCCTCGTTCTGGAGCTCGCGAACCTCGGTCAGTTCCCGCTCCAGCGCCGGTCCCTGGTCCAGCAGGCCCTGGAAGCGCGCCTGCGAGCTCTGAAGCTGCTCGATCTGCGTGTTGAGCTCACCCTGGCGATCGAAGTACCAGCGAAAACCGACCCAGTAGACGAGGATCAGCGCCACGACGAGGAGCATCCACGCCAGCGGCTTTTGGCGATTCTCATCCGGCAGTAGCTGCGCCATTTTCCTGTCCGTTGCAGTCCACAAATACTTCGATGGTGAAGCGTTCCTTACCGGTCTTGGCGTCCGGCGTGAACGCCCCTTTGGGCGCTGGGTCTTTCAGACACGGCGCTTCGCCCAGCAGGCTGATCAACGCTGAGGCCTCGGTGGCCTGGCCCGTGAGCTGGACCTTGCCCTGTGTTACCTGCATGCGCTGAATCCACACGTCATCCGGCATGGCTCGCGTCACCGACTGGAGCACGTTCATCACCACTGGATTGCCGGCCTTGCGCTCGCTGAGAAACGAGGCGGCCTCGCGAGCCTCCGACAGCTCCGAACGCAGCTCCGCCACCTGCTGCGCGGCGACCCGCGCGTCGTTGGTTCGAACCTGAAACGCCTCGATCGCCTGCTGCTTGGCCGCCAGCGACTGCCACATCAGTCCATAGAGGAGCAGCAGGCACAGGGCTGCCAGGCCCAGGTTGATGTGCAGCTGCCGGCGATTGACGCTGGCCCGCAGGGAACCGTCCAGCAGATTGACGCCCATCAGCGCCAGCACACCACCCTCGCGCTGCCGGCCAACGTCCACGCCGTGAAGCGCAATGCCTCGCTCCGAGAGCCCCTTATGGATACGCTCCAGCAGCGGCTTAGGCACCGCCACAAGCTCGACCCGCAGAAGCGCACCCTGGCGCTCCACGATGCGATAGTCAAAACACACCTGATCGGCGGTGAACGGCGTGTTCTTGTCCATTTCATAGGTGAGGACCTGGCGCAGGTTCTCCTCGGCGGCCGCAGGCACGTTGATGCGGTGAATCAGCACCTCCGACTCTTCGACCAGGAAAAAGGTTTGGGGCGTCTCACCATCGAAGCGGGCCAGCGCCGCCTGCACCGTCTGCCGCGCCGCGTCGTTGTCGTCTTCCAGACGGAAGGTCCCCAGCGCTTTGGATTCTTCGTCGCCGCCGGCATCGCCGTCCCGCCACAGCAGCACTTCACCGCCGGCCATCCTGGCCAGCAGCCGGGTGGAGCCGCCGGCAAACAGCTCGCGCAGCCGGGGAGGCAGGCTGTCGATCAGCTGCACCTTCCACCAGGTCAGGAAACCGACGAGCTGTCGGTACCAGGGCTGAGCGCGGAGGTTTTGAAGTAATTTTCCAAACATTCTGCTAGTGGGTTTCGTTGTTGTTTGCTGGCGCCCTGTGGGCAATCGTCCCGCACTTGGTCATCAGGAGTCCTTCCAGCGAACGATCCGGAACGGCCGCCCCTGAATGGCTCCGCCGGGTCTGATAGTGGCCTCGAGCTCCGCCCAGGCATCGTTTTCCAGGGTGGCTTTTACCCGAATGCTATAGGTATAGCTACCGGCGCGAGCCACCGCTTCCGTGCCGTCGGGCAGTATGGGCAGTGGGACCCCGAAATCTTCGATCTGTTCCCGCTGTTCGATAAACTCGGTCGCCAGTTCTTCGGTCATCCCGTCGATGGTCATCAGGACCTCTTGCGGCGCAAACGCCGGGTCGGGTCGGGCGCGGCCGGTAAAGACGGTGATCGCAGGTTCCAGCAGCGTATAGAGCTCGTAGTTGAACCCCATAACCTGCTGCAGCTCGGTGACCGAAGAAAAGGGGCCGTCTTTGGCGCCGTAAGGATAGTCAGCCGCCTCGTAGTCGTCGTCCTCCGCCCCGTTGAGGCGGACGAGGTCGTCCGGATCGCGCCAGTCCAGCACCGCGTCCACCAGCAAGGGGCTCTCCTCCGGACTGACTCCCGCTGACTCAAACAGCGAGGTCAGCAGCAGCTCGTCAGCGACATTCAGATCGATCTTGCCGGTTTCATCGGTGACCGCAATCTCGACGGTGGCCCCCTCAAATTCCACCGTGTAGGTGCGCCCATCGGCAAACCAGCGTGACTCCAGATCCGGATTGCGCAGCTCAAACACCGCGCGGTGCAGACCGGCCTCAGCGGCGTACCAGGCTCGCGTGGTATCAAACAGATGGCGCGCCTGAAGATTTTCGGTCCGGGCCACAATCGCAAAGCTGCCGATCAAGATGGTGAGCAGCAGGCTCAGCCACATCACGATGACCAGCGCTAAGCCGCGTTGACGAATCACAGGTCCGTCGTCCTGCGGATGGGTCGATCAGGGTCTTGCACCCGGTTTGGCTGGTTGGGGATCACGTTGCCCCGATTGCTGCGCACCGCGGTGCCGTCCAGCAGCGGCGCGATCTCCATGGTCGGCCAGACCAGCCGGCTGCCGTTGGTCATCTCGAAGTCGAGACGCACGAGCAGCGGCGTGGACGAACCGTCCTCCCACTCGTCAAGCCACTCGGTGGGTTCACCCTCATCATCGACCGTCAGGTATTCAAAGCGACCGCGATCGATACCTTCGAGCAGCACCGTCGGCGGGGTTTCGCCGTCTTCGAGCGCGTCGCCATCCTCAAAACTGCCCAGCAGGCGAAAGGCGAACAGCAGCTCCAGTCCCTCGGGCCCCCGGCGCAGCGCCAGGACCTGCTCATGCGGCCCGCCGCGGCTCAGATAGCCGGGCATGGGTGCGACAAACCGCATGGTGTCATCGCTGCCTTCAAACAGCACCACACCCAGCGTGTCCTCGTCATCCTCTTCACTCTCAAGCGCCAGCGGCAGCATGCGGCCCACCTGATTGCGCACAAACTGCTGCACAATCCGCAGCCGGTTCGTGCGGTCGACCAGGTCTTCTCCACTGCTGACGGCGCGGGTACCCGCCCGCAGCCCCTGATAGGCCAAGGTCATCACCATCGCCATCAGCGTGATCGCCATGAGCAGCTCGATCAGCGTAAAGCCCGACTGCCCGGCGGCGGGCGGACGCCGAAGCGTACGAGTTCTCATCGGCCTCGCACCGGCGTCGCCGAGCGAAGGGTCTTAAACACGGCACGGCGCTCGTCGTTCTCACCCCAGATGACCGTCAGCTCCACGTAGTAGAGATCAACCGGTGACTCTTCCAGCGACGCCGACAGCTCGTCGAGCACCTGGTAGGGCTGAATCTCCAGCGTCCAGCTGAAGTTGTCGTCAAACTCACCATCCCAAAAGCCCTCTTCAATTGCCGGATCGATACCCACCGAGTCCATGCGGGTCTGCGCCCACAGGGCGGCCTGTGAGTAGTCGGCGGATCGAGTCACGTTGCGCATCGACGCGGACATGATCTGCAGGGTCGTGGTAAACAGCAGCGCAAACACCACAAACGCCGCCAAGACTTCGAGCAGCGTAAAACCGCGCTGCCGCCCCGCCGGAAAGGTCGCCATCAGGTAGGCGCCCCTTCGGTGAGCTCGATCTCGCCGGTCAGCCAGCCGACGCTGATCAGCCAGCTGCGGCTGCCCGCGGTCAGCGTGATCTGGGCGCCGGTCGAGCTGCCGTCGGGGAAAAACCGCACGCGTCCGACGGTACCCTCGAGATCAAACGACGCGGTCTTGAGCGTCACGTCGACGCCGTCTGGCAGCACCACCGGCTCTTTCTCCGGCGATTTGAACGTGCGCTTTTCGACGTTCACCGCCAGGGTCTGCTCCTCGCGGGTCACGATGGCCTGGCCTCGCGTGTAGCGCAACGCGCTCACCAGATCCTTGCCGGCCTGCCGGGTTTTGACCCCGTCCAGGTTCCGGAACACCGATCCGCCCACCAGGCTCGCCAGCAGCCCAACCAGCACCAGCACCACCAGCAGCTCGACGAGAGAAAACCCGTCGGTCCGCTGTCGGCGGTGATACGCCGCGTTGTGGTGCCGGGAGAGCAACTCAGTCCCAGTTACTCAGATCGCCGGAAGTGCCCTCGCCGCCCGGCGAGCCGTCTTCCCCATAGGTGATCAGGTCATAGGCCCCTTTCTCGCCGGGCTTGCGATACACCCAGTCGTTACCCCACGGATCTTTGAGCACGCTGGAGGCGACGTATGGGCCGCTCCAAAACTCCGCGCTGCCGGGCTTCTCCACCAGCTCCGAAAGCGAATCGGGCAGCCGACCCACGTCGAGCGCAAAAGCGTCGATGTTCTGCTGAATCACCGTAATCTGGGCCTTGGCGGCCTTGAACTTGGCACCGGTCAGACGTCCCCAAACGTTGGGCAGCACCAGGCTCGCCAACAGGCCGAGGATGACCAGGACCACGAGCAGCTCCAGCAGACTGAAACCACGTTGACCGCGGCGTACGGGGGATTTTCGATTTTTCATCACAACCTCTCTTTACTTTCTTCAGACCAGGTCAGTGACCTGCAATATGGGCAGCATGACCGCGATGATGATCACGGCGATGAGTACGGCAAGGGCCATGGTCAGCAGCGGCACCAGCAGCGCCATCATTCGCTCCACAGCCGTTTTGACCTCCAAATCGTAAGCGTCGGCGACATCGACCAGCATCTCATCGAGCCGCCCCGTTTCCTCACCGACGCTGATCATCTGCAGCGCCAGGCGCGGAAACTCGCCGGTACCCGCCAACGCGTGGGCCATGGCGCCGCCGGTTTTGACTTCTTTGCTGGCCACGTCCACCGCGTCAGCCAGCACCGCATTGCCGAGCACGGCCCGGCCGATGGAGAGCGCGTTCAGGAGCGGCACACCGTTGGTCAGCAGCGTCCCAACCGTCCGGGACAGACGGGCCATTTCGACTTTGCGGATCAGCCCGCCGACACCCTTCAGTTTCAGAAACCGCTGATCCCAGTAGCGTCGGCTTTCGGCTTGCCCCAGCTGGCGCTGCACGTACACGGCCAGCAGCAGCGTGCCACCAATGAGCGCCCACCAGTAATCCTGGATCACGCGCCCGACGAATAGCACCATAGAGGTGATACCCGGCAGGTCTTCGCCCAGATCCTCGAAGATCGGGGTGAACTGCGGCACCACGTAGGCCAGCAGCACCAGCAGCGAGCCAATGGCGAGGATGAGCAGGAGCGCTGGATAGATCAGGGCCGAGACGATGCTGTCTTTGAGCGCCTTGGAGCGATCGAGGTATTCAGCCAGGCGGGCGAGCGTTGTGTCCAGCGTGCCGCCGGTCTCGCCACCTCGCACCATATTAATGTAGAGGCGAGAAAACACGCCGTGCTGCTGCTCCAGCGCATCGGACAGCGGCGAGCCCCCGCGGACCTGATCCCGGATCGCCTTAATCAGCTTCTTCAGCGGTTCGCTCTCCCCCAGTTCCTCCAGTATCTGCAGGGCCCGATCCAGCGGCAGGCCTGCGCCGAGCAGGGTCGCCAGCTGCTGCGTCAGGCGCCCGATCTCAGCGCTTTTGACCCGACTGCCACCACCGAGCAGATCTCCCAGCCCAAGGCCGACACCTTGCCCGGCCTCCTGGGCATTGATGGGAATGTTGCCCGCTTCCTGCAGCTTGGCGATCACCTCGACGCTGCTGCCCGCCTCCATCTGCCCCGACAGGGTTTCGCCGCTGGGAGAGACCGCTTTGTAGCGAAAGGTGGGCATCAGTTTTCCTGCGTGACCCGCAGCACTTCCTCAACGGTGGTCAGCCCGGCGACACACTTGGCCAGCCCGTCCTCGTACATCGTCCGCATGCCCTCTTCGCGGGCCATATCCATGATCTTGGAGGCGTCCGCATGCTGCATGACCAGGCGCCGAAGCGGGTCGGTCATGCGCAGAAATTCCAAGATTGAGCTTCGGCCGACGTAGCCCGTCGGCGTATTGTCTGACGGGACGGCCCGGTATAACTGGATCGGGGTCTGGTCCGTGTACCGGGCCAGCTCGAGCTCCTCAACCACTTCGGGGAGCGCCTCGTAGGGTTCCCGAGAATCGGGGTCCAGGCGTCGCACCAGCCGCTGAGCCAGGATGCCCGTGACCGTGGAGGTCAGCAGGTAATCATCCACCCCCATGTCCAGCAGGCGGGTGACCCCACCCGGCGCATCGTTCGTGTGAATCGTGGACAGCACCAGGTGGCCCGTCAGCGCCGACTGAATCGCAATTTTGGCCGTTTCCAGGTCTCGCATCTCGCCGATCATGATCACGTCCGGATCCTGGCGAACGATCGAACGAAGCGCAGCCGCGAAGTCCAGCCCGATGCTCTGCTTGGCCTGAATCTGATTGACGCCTTCGAGCTGGTATTCCACCGGGTCTTCAACGGTGATGATCTTGCGTTCCGGTGTGTTGATCTGGGACAGCGCAGTGTAGAGCGTTGTGGTCTTACCGCTACCGGTGGGGCCGGTGACCAGAATGATGCCGTGAGGCAGATCCAGCACCTCGTTAAACTGACTCAGCACCGGCTCACGGAACCCCAGCTTGTCAAAGCTGAATACAACGCTCTCCCGGTCCAAGATACGCATGACCACGCTTTCGCCGTGGGCCGTCGGCACCGTGGATACCCGCAGATCAAGCTCCTTGCCCTGCACCCGGAGCATGATGCGGCCATCCTGAGGCAGCCGGCGTTCGGCGATGTTCAGCTTTGCCATGATCTTGACTCGGCTGATCACGGCCGCGGTTGAGCTGGACGGCGGCGCCTCCACTTCCTGCAGCACGCCATCAATGCGGTAGCGCACCTTCAGCCGGTTCTCGAAAGGCTCGATATGAATATCGGAGGCGCGCGACTCCACGGCGCGCTGCATGATCAGGTTGACCAGCCGGATCACCGGCGCCTCAGAGGCCAGGTCACGCAGGTGCTCGACATCGTCTTCGCCGGCCGCCACCTCGTCGGTCAGATTCTCGACAATCTGGCCCATGGCGCTGCGGCCGCCGCCAAAATAACGCTCGATGACGTCGTCGATCTCCGACTGGATTCCCACCGCGGGCTGGATCTGGCGGTTCAGCGCCATGCCGACCGCGCGCATGGCGTAGTCGTCCCGTGGATTGGCCATCGCCAGTAAGACGGTATCCCCCTGCTCGGCCAGCGGCACCACGTGGCGTTCCCGCATAAACCGCATGGGAAGGTCCACCGCGGGCGGTACCTCGGGGAAGTCTTTGCTGCTCATAAGCTTGAGATCGAGCAGGCCGGCCGTGGTCTCTGCCACATCACGTTCAGAGACCAGCCCGAGCCGCACCAGCAGCCCGACAAAATTGTCGTTGCTCTCCGCCGCCAGCCGCTGCGCCTTCACCACGTCAGCGTCGCGTAGCCGCCCGGCCTCTACAAGCGCCGAACAAAGCTCTTGATCGAACTCGCTTAACTGCTCCGGTAACGCATCATCCGCGTTGCCGGCTTCATCCCGTGCTGTGTCTGCCATGATCACTGTGTCCCATCAGCGCTCCGCGGTCCCAAAGCGCTTGTTCTTATCGGCATTGTTGAAATATTCTGACAGCTATGCCGGTCACGAGTTCGTTGCGGATTGTTCCGCCTCTCCATTTCAAGCGAACAACGGCCGCCATGGCCTCAACCGACAAACTTCAACGCGACCTAAGCGCGTCCCCGCCCACCGAGGCCGCCAAGCTGCGGCACCAGGGATTCGATGTATGCTCGATTGAGCAGCAGCCAGAGAATCACCGGCACCACGCTGGGAATAATCAGGTAACCAAACTGATAGGCCAGCGCGGTCGGTGACGGCCCGATACCCACCTCAGCCATCACGGCAGCCCCTTCTGCGCCGAGCTGGAAGTGCAAGGTTTTGAAGGTCTCCCAGATGCTGCCCCACGACTGGACCAGCGCAATCACCAGCCACCCCACCAGGATCTGCAGCGTTCGCGTGAGGTGGCTCAAAGGCGTACAGATCACCAGCCCGGCGAAGAGCGGCAGACCATAACCATAGATCAGCGGGTTGACCGGAATGGCGACCACCGGTTGCCCCTGGCCCGGCCGCATCTGCTCTTCCGGAATGGCCATGAGCACCTCAGCCTCCAGCTCGTGGCCATTTTGGACGACGTTGTAAAACTGTTCTGGCCAGATACCGGTCAGCAGCAGGTCCACCAGCACCGTGACCGGAACCACAAAGAGCTGGCGCCATAGAATCCAGAAAAAGAACGCGAGCGGCAGCCAGAGCAACGCCCGGAGCAGGAAGCCCTTCAGCGTGACCGTGGCGGGCGACGTTTCGCTCATTTGAGCCACGCTCTTGCGTTGAGGAACATCTTTGTCCACGGACCGTAGTCCGGCCAGTCGCCCGGCGCCCACGAGTGCTGGACGGTGCGGAACACGCGTTCGGGGTGGGGCATCATCAGGGTTACGCGCCCGTCAGCATTACACACCCCGGTGATTCCGCCGGGACTCCCGTTCGGATTTTCGGGATACCGCCGGGCAGCCCGACCGTCGGACTTAACGAACCGCAGCGCCAGCCGCCGACCCAGCTGGCCGACGCCTGCCTCCGACTCAAAGAGGCACCGGCCCTCACCGTGAGACACGGCCACAGGCAGGCGTGACCCCTGCATGCCCTGCAGCAGGACCGACGGTGAGTCGGTGATTTCAACCTGGCTCAACCGAGCCTCGAACTGCTCCGACCGGTTTCTGACAAACCGCGGCCAGCCCTCACTGCCGGGGATCAGTTCGCGCAGCGCGGACAGCATCTGGCAGCCGTTGCAGACGCCGAGCACAAATCGGTCCGGGTCGCGGAAAAAATCAGCGAACTGGGCGCGCAAATCCGCGCGGTGCAGAATCGCTTTGGCCCAGCCCTGACCGGCACCGAGCACATCGCCGTAGGAAAACCCGCCGCACGCAGCCAGACCGCTGAACTGTTCGAGCCGCACCTTCCCCTCGATCAGATCGGTCATGTGTACGTCGACGGGCGTAAAGCCAGCGAAGTGAAACGCCGCCGCCATCTCCGTATGGCCGTTCACTCCCTGCTCGCGCAAAATGGCGACCTGGGGTTTGTGATCCTGCCGCTGCGCCTGCCTGACCTGATCGGGCAGTTCATCGAGATCAAAACTGAGATGAGGGTTCAATCCGGGATAATTCTGGGCGATGGCCTCGCGCTCTTCATCGACGCAGGCGGGGTTGTCGCGCAGCCGGGCAACCGCGTGGCTGGTTTCCTCCCAGACTCGCTGCAGCCCGCTGCGCGTGCTCGAAACCAGCGTACGCCCCTGCTGGTTGATCAGCACCTGTCCGTCGCTGCGCGGCCTGGCCAGCAGCTGGCAGGCCAGCCCACGGCGGTGGAACGCCTGCGTCACATGGTCGACATTGTCGGCGCGGACCTGGATCACCGCGCCCGCCTCTTCGTTAAACAGCCAGGGCAGCGCGTTGGCATCGTCGGGCACCTCGATATCGAGTCCGCAGCGCGCCGCAAAGGCCATTTCGAGCGCGCAGGTGACGGCGCCGCCGTCCGAGCGGTCGTGGTATGCCAGCAGCAGCCGCTGTGCGTTGAGTGAGGTGATCAGCTCAAAAAAGATTCCGAGCGGCTCCGGCTGTACGTCTGGCGCTTCTGCGCTGACGGTGCCGTAAGCCTGGGCCAGCGCGCTGCCGCCCAACCGCTGCGCGCCGGCCGACAACTCCACCAGCAGCAGCGGATGCAGTGCGTCCACCTTCAGCTGCGGCGTCAGCGCCCGGCGCACGTCCGCCACCGGCGCGAAGCCGCTCACGACTAGCGACAGCGGCGCCCGGCGGCGCTGCTCCTGCCCCGTTTCATCGGTCCACACGGTTTGCATCGACAGCGAGTCTTTGCCGACCGGAATGGTCAGCGACAGCTTGGGGCAAAACTCCATGCCGACCGCTTTCACCGCGTCGAAGAGACGTGCGTCCTCCCCCGCGGCGCCGGCGGCCGCCATCCAGTTGGCCGACAGCTTGATCCTGGACAGCCGGCCGATGCCGCTGCCCGCCAGATTGGTGACCACCTCCGCCACCGCCATCCGGGCGGCCGCGGGTGCGTCCAGCAATGCTATGGGCGTGCGCTCGCCAACCGCCATCGCCTCGCCGGCGTGTCCATGAAAATCCGCCAGCGTCACCGCGGAGTCCGCCACCGGCACCTGCCACGGCCCGATCATCTGGTCGCGGCTCACCAGCCCACCCACCGTGCGGTCACCGATGGTGATCAGAAAGCGCTTGCTGGCGACCGAAGGAATCCGCAAGACCCGCAGCAGCGCCCGTTCCAGCTTGATGTCGGCCAGCGGCAGCCGGCTGAGGGGTAGCGGCAGCCGACGAACGTCCCGGCTTAGCTTCGGCGGCTTGCCAAACAGCACCGACATCGGCAGATCCACCGCCGGCTCATTCAGCAGCTCGTCGTTCAGGCGCAGGTGGCACTCACTCGTGGCCCGACCCAGATTGGCTACCGGACATCGCTCTCGCTGGCAGAACGCGAGAAACAGCGCCAGCCCCGACTCCGCGACGCCCAGCACGTAGCGCTCCTGGGCCTCGTTGCTCCAGATCTGCATCGGCGACAGGCCGGAGTCACCCAGCGGGATTCGACGCAGCTCGAGCATGCCCCCGCGCTCGGCATCATTCAGCAGCTCGGGGATCGCGTTGGACAAACCGCCGGCACCGACGTCATGAATCGACTCGATCGGATTGTCCTCGCCCAGCGCCCAGCACCGATCGATGACCTCCTGGCACCGTCGCTGCATTTCGGGGTTGTCCCGCTGCACCGAAGCGTAGTCGAGCTCTGAGTCGGAGCTCCCGCTGCTCATCGACGAGGCGGCGCCACCACCGAGACCAATCAGCAGCGCCGGACCACCTAGCACCAGCACATGATGGCCAGGCTTGAGCGGCTTTTTCAGCACCGCGTGCGGGCCGATACTCCCCATGCCGCCGGCGAGCATGATCGGCTTGTGATAACCGTAGGCAACTCCACCCAGCCGCGCTTCAAAGGATCGGAAGTAGCCGCAGAGCGCCGGGCGACCAAACTCGTTGTTGAAGCTCGCTGCACCGATCGGCCCCTCGAGCATGATTTCCAGGGCGCTGGCCATGTGGGGCGGTCGGGCGGTGTCTTCCTCCCACGGGCGCGGGTTATCGGGCAAGTGTAGATCGGCGACAGAAAACCCGGTTAACCCGGCTTTGGGTTTGCCGCCGCGCCCGGTGGCCGCTTCATCGCGGATCTCGCCGCCGGAACCCGTCGCCGCCCCTGGGTAGGGTGAGATACCCGTCGGGTGGTTGTGGGTTTCGACCTTGATCATGAAGTGACTGGGTTCCCGCCGGCTGACATAGCGCTGGGTTTTCGGGTCGACCATCCAGCGCTCGGCGGTGCTTCCCTCGACCACCGCCGCGTTGTCGCTGTAGGCGCTGAGTACCCCATCAGCAAAACGCTCGTGGGTGTTGCGGATCATGCCGAACAGCGAGCGCTCCGCCGACACAGCGTCAACCCGCCAGTCGGCGTTAAAAATTTTGTGACGGCAGTGCTCCGAGTTGGCCTGCGCAAACATCATCAGCTCGGCGTCTGTCGGGTCCCGGCCGAGCTCACCGTAGGCGGCCGTGAGGTAATCGATTTCGTCCTCTGCGAGCGCCAGACCCAGCGCGCGATTGGCGCTGACGAGTGCCTCACGGCCCAGCCGCCACACCGCCACCCGGCCAACCGGCTGCGGTTTGCCCTGTTCGAACAGGGCCCTCACCCCGGTCAGGTCCGCCAACACCTGTGAGGTCATTCGGTCGTGGAGGTGCAGCGTCTCGAGCGGTTGGCGAACGGGTGCAGCAAACTGGTAGCGGACTCCGCGTTCCACCCGTCTGACCCAGCCAAGGCCGCAGCCCCGGACGATCTCTGTGGCTTTGCTCGACCAGGGGCTGATCGTGCCTTCCCGGGGCAACACAAACACCATGCTGTGATCCTGGGATTCCAGGGAGATCTCGTCGCGTGCGCCCAGCAGGGAGGACAGCTCAACCCAGTGGGCGTCACTCACCGTGCGGGCCGCCGATCGAGTAGTCGCGGCCAGGAAGACCTCCCTCGCCTCCATCAGCTCCGGCACGGCACCACCGCCACGGGCGGCAGCCCGGGCGGACAGCTGACGATTGATTTTCTCCAGCCGAAACACCGACAGGTACGGGGCTCCGGAGAGGCAGCGCAGCAGCATCTGGTCAGAACCTCGGGATTTGCGGCGGAACGACGATCTGACCGGAGCATAAGACGGTCTGACTCGAGGCGTTCACGCCATTCGTGCGGCCAATCATCTGGTGAGGAAAACCCGAAGCCGGAGCAGGCCCGATGATACCGGAATCCAGTGCCCGCGGGCGACCCAGGCCGCTTCGCGGCCGTTCAAAAGACGGGGTTTTGGTGCGGCTCTTGCGGCCGCCGTGGGAGGGAGCTAGCCCCGCCCGCAGCGTCAGAATCCGGGCGGCGGTCTAGGGCGTCGCCAGCTGCTGGAGACGCACGATCAGATCAGCCGGCGGAACATACCCAGGAATCAGCGTGCCGCTATCGGTGACGAGTGCCGGTGTCCCGGTGACCCCCAGCTCCCGACCCAGGTTATAGTGGCTTTCGATCGGGTTGTCACACTGCGCCGCCGCAGGCTCTTCGCCCGACTTGGCGAGCGTCATTGCCGCATTCTGGTCCGGAGCACACCAGACGGAGACCGCTTTATCGAAGGAGTGAGAGCCTAGACCGGCACGCGGGAAAAACAGGTAGTCGACCTCAATGCCGAGACGATTATATTCAGCGATCTGGTCGTGAAGCCGTCGGCAGTAACCACAGTCGATGTCGGTGAACACGGTAATTCGATGCTTCTTTTCGCCGTTGGCCGCAAACCGGATCCGCTCACCATCGGTCACGCCTTCCAGGCGGCTACTGCGCACCGCACCTTTGCTGGCCTCCGACAGGTTGCGCCGGGTGGCCATTTCGATCAGCTGCCCGTCGATTAGATACTTGCCGTCGTTCGACACGTAGACCAGCTGGGCCCCCAGCAGCACCTCCATGAAGCCGGCAAAAGGTGCCTGTTTGACGGAATCGATCTGGACGTCCGGCACCAGTCGCTGCATCGCCGCGCGCACGGCAGATTCGCTGCCCGACACGCCAGGCTGGGCCATCGCGACTGAGGAGATGAGGCTGGCGATGACCAGCAGCAGAGTCTTTCTGTTCATGGTGTTCACTACGTTGATGTTCGCTCGTGGGACCGGTTTGGCCCCGAAAAATTCCGCTACCTTAGCATTTTGCCTCGTGCGCGGCGTGGTTGACCCGATACTCGGCGGAAAAGTGCCGCCGGAACCGGCCAACGGGTCACCCCCGAGGGTGGTGCTTGCGATGCAGCTCCGACAAATGATCGGTGGCCACATGGGTGTAAATCTGTGTGGTCGACAGATCGCCATGACCGAGCAGCAGCTGGATAACCCTCAGGTCTGCGCCGTGATTCAACAGATGGGTGGCAAACGAATGGCGCAGCGTGTGCGGCGACAGGTGGTCCTCGATGCCCGCCTGCTGCGCGTGCCGACGGATCAGGTGCCAGAACGCTTGCCGGGTCATGCCGGCGCCGCGGCGCGTGACGAACACCGCCTCACAGCTTCGGTCCCCGAGCAGGTCAGGGCGTGAGGTTTCCAGGTAGCGCGTCAGCCAGTGGAGCGCGGCTTCGCCGATCGGCACCAGGCGCTCCTTGCTGCCTTTGCCCACGACCCTGACCGCGCCCTGTCGCGTGCTGATTTCCGACGCTTTGAGATTGACCAGTTCGGACACGCGCAGTCCGGTGGCGTAGAGCAGCTCAATCATCGCCCGATCACGCAGGCCCAGCGCGGTGGTCACATCGGGCGCTGCCAGCAGGCGCTCCACCTGATCCTCGGAGATAGCGCCGGGCAAAGGGCGGCGGAGCTTTGGGGCCTCGATTCGTTCGCTGGGGTTATCGCTGCGCCGCCCGCTATCCAGCAGAAACCGATAAAACACCCGCAAGCACGACAGCAGGCGGGCATTAGAGGCCAGACTGAAGCCGATTTGAGCGCGGCGCCCGAGATACTCCAGTAGATCCCCTCGCTCCGCGGTCAGCAGCGTGTGTTCCCGCGCCGCAAGCCAGAGCGACAGGCCGCTCAGATCGAAGCGGTACGCGGCCAGCGTGTTCTCGGCGGCTCCATCTCGCGCCCAGAGCTGATCGACAAACTGCTCGATCAGCGGGTCGGTTGCGGGTGAGGCGCTCAACGGTTTGCTCGGTTGGACGTGGACCGCCCAAAAAAAAGACAGCGGTGATCGCTCACCGCTGCCCTTAAAGTCTGATCCAGGTAGGCCCAGTCAGGGCAACCCTGATCGAGCTGATTCAGGGGCCCGAACGCTTCGACAATTCGTCCAGGTGGTTCAGCCACTGCTGGGCGCTCTGTCGCGTCTTGTCATACTTGCGGGCGGTCTGGAAGGCGGTCCGAGCGGCTCTGGTGTTCTCGGTATTCAGCTCCGCCATCCCCAGCAGCACATACATGTTGCCCGTCTGGGTTTCGGTGAGCCCGCCTTTGTCGATGGCCGCGGTAAGCGACTTTTTGGCCGCACCCCAGTCTTCCTTATCGATCAGAATGTGAGCCACCTGCATATCCAGCTTGCCGTCCAGCGAGAGTTCTGCGGCGTTGGCCAGCGCCACGACCGCCTTATCGAGCTCCTGCGACGCGTACCAGGCATTACCCAGCTGCTCCCAGTATTTCTGCGTCGGTTCAATCACCCCGCTTTCGAGACCCTCGGACAGGATTTCTGCCGCTTTGACAGGCAGCTCCAAATAGCCATAGAGGCTGAACAGCTGGATCAGCTCCTGCTCGGTCTCAAGCATTCCGCGTCGGTGTGCCAGCGCGAGGAGCGCCAGCGCTTCCTTATCGTTTTTGAGCGTCACGTTGATCGAAGAAAGCTGCGTCCAGTACTGCTTTTTTTCAGGCCAGCCGCGCAGCAGGATCTCAAGCGTCTCCCGCGACTCGGGGAACTGCTTCAGCTCGTAGTGCATCGCCAGCTTCAGCTGATACCAGGTTTCTTTCGGCGCGTCCGACATCCCGATGGCGATGTCGATGTTTTCCAGGGCTTTGACGAAGTCGTCGCGTTGAGCATAGATCGACGCCCGCAGCTCGTAGGCCTCGACCTTGACCTGGCCGGACTCTTCCTGCCACTTGTCGATCCAGCGCAGGGAATCATCGTAGCGCTCACGCATGTAGTAGAGCTGAGCGATCTGGAACATGGCGTCAAAGTGGGGCTGGTTGGGCAACACGTCCATTTCGACGATCTGCTCGTAAAGCTTCAGCGCGCTGTCGAAATCATCCGACGCCATTTGTGCCTGGGCGAGTCCAAACATCGCCTGCGATCGCTCGTAGGGGTCTTTGATCTTCTCGACCAGTTCGGCGAACTCAATTTTTGCCTCGGCGTACTCCTCGTTTGCAACCAGCTCCCAAGCCTTCTGCACCGCGTTGAAGTTGCGCTCGTTTTTCCACACGGCGGCCGGCGGCTCACGGGTGGAGGCATCTTCCTGGGCCAAGACTGAGGTCAGGGGCAGCGCGAGGGCGAGCGACAAACATAACGCCAGGCTGAGCGCTGAGGGGCGAAACAGTCGAGTTTTGGTCATTCTGATCTCCACTTGAGACGGCACCGGCTGCCTGGATTAGCGACAGCCGGAGGGTTATCAGGTATCAGCGAGTTTAAATTCGAGGGTCTGGGTTGCCCGCCTGGCAACCGCCGTACCGTCGATCACCCGCGGCTTAAATTTCCACTTGAGGATCGCGCGAATCGCCTCGCGGTCAAACACTCGAGGGGGTTTGGAATCCACCACCGAAGGATCGGTCACGGTACCCGATTCGGTAATCGTAAACTCGACGGTCACGTAACCCTCGATCTTCGCGATCGCCGCCCGCCGCGGATACTGCGGCTGGATCCGGACCAGCGGGATGATGTCCCCCTCGGAGTTGGCGTCGCCGGCACCGAAGCCGCCCAGGAACGGGCCGCTACCGCTGACCGGCACGTCCAGCTTCGGCATATTCATGTTCGGCATCGGTGTCACCACCCGATCCATGTTCTGCACGTTCATCTTCGGCGGTGGCGGCGGATCTTTCGGCGGCGGCGGCTTCTTGGGCACTTCGCGGTTCTTGACGTTCAGGTCCTCCTCAAGATCGATCGGCCCAAACCGGATCCCCGGTGGTACGTCGCCTTTGTCGCCCAGCCCAGGGCCACCCGAGATCAGATACTGCATGAAGAGAAACAGGGAGACCGTGACCGCTACCGCCAGCAGCAGACAAATTCCGGTCCGCACGTTGTCCTGCATCGCTACCATGATTACCTCCCGGGTTTTTCAGCCGCTACCGAAATGGCGTTCACTCCAGCCAGCTTCACCTGGTCCATCACCGAAACCAAAATACCGGTGGCAGACTTGTCGTCAGCGATGATCACCACGCTGCCCTCGGGGTTCTCGGCGTGGGCTTTCTCCACGTTGGCGCGGACAGCCCGCACCTCAACCCGCCGTTTGTTCATCCAGACCTCACCGTTCTCGCTGATCGCAATCATGATACTGCCCTTGGTTTTCTTCTCCGCCGTGTTGGCGGTCGGGCGGCTCACATCGATTCCCGACTCCTTAACAAACGAGGTGGTCACGATGAAAAAGATCAGCATGATGAACACAATGTCCAGCATGGGCGTAATATTGATTTCGGTATCGTCTTCCTGGCCGTGTCGACGTCGCATCGGGCTTTCCTCGTTCGGTTGGGATCCGGCGGCGCTCAGTGGCGCTGCATCAGGTCCCCTAATTTATGGGTTTCGGTTTTGTGCCAGTACTCAAAGCGGGTGCCGAAGTAGACCCCGGAAAGGGCCGCGACCATGCCTGCCATGGTCGGAACGGTCGCTTTGGACACGCCAGACGCCATCGCGCGGGCGTTGCCGGTCCCGGTGATGGCCATGATGTCGAAAACGTTCAGCATACCGGTGACCGTTCCCAGCAGGCCGAGCAGCGGACACAGGGCAATCAACGTTTTCACGAGCAAAATATTGCGGCCCATGTCGTTGCTCACTTCCGAAATCATCGCCTGGCGAATCTGACGGGCGTGCCATGAGTTGGTGTCGACCCGGGCGTCCCAGGCGCTGATGACCTGGCGCATCCGTCGGGGGTGCACCATTTTGAAGTACCACATGCGCTCCAAAATAAAGGTCCACATCAGCAGCAAAACCGCCATGATGGCCCATAACACCCCCCCGCCGAGCTCGATGAACTCGGCAAGGTTGGTCGAAATGTTAGACAGCCACGCCATCCTGCTTCTCCGCAATGCGAGCGACGATACCGGCGCTCTGCTCTTCGAGGATCTGAATCAGAGCGCGCGAGCGGCTCTGCAGCAGACTGTGCAGGAAGGTGAGCGGAATCGCCACACACAGGCCCAACACCGTGGTGATGAGTGCCTGGGAAATGCCGCCTGCCATCATCTTCGGATCGCCGGTACCAAACAGGGTGATGGCCTGGAAGGTCCCGATCATACCGACCACCGTGCCGAGCAGACCCAGCAGCGGTGCGATCACGTACAGCATCTTGATGAAGCTCAAGCCCGACTCCAAAGGTCCGGTTTCCCGCAGAATTGCCTCGTCCAGTTTCAACTCTAACGTCTCAACGTCGGCATCGGGGTTTTCGGCGTAAACCGCCAGGACCCGGCCGAGCGCGTTGCCACTGTCGGGCGCAGATTTCTTGAGCTGGCTGCTGATGGCCATGCCTTTGGTGAACAGCAGCACGCCCCGGAAGGCCGCCACCGCGAGTCCGAGCAGGCCGATGGCCATAATCACGTAGCCGATCAGGCCCGCGTCACCCATCTCAGAGAGCACTCCGTCACCGATACCCAGGCGCTCAGCCCAGGTCTTGGTCTGAACCACCAGGGACAGAATCACGCCGCGGGTAAAATCGACCGCCATCGGCTCGGCGGTGCCTGCCGCAGCACCCTCAAACCCGCCGACCAGGCCCAGGAAACGACCCGGGGGCTGGCGCTCGAGCTCAGCCAGAATGCCTTGCTTATGGTCGGTGGACGGCTCCTGCCACTGCAGGAACTTGCCGCCGGAGATCGCGTTGAACACGCCGACTCGCGTGACTTCCTGCGCGCGGTCGATCTCGCCGTTCGGACGCAGAATGTCGGCCGTGAACTTGGTCACCTTGCCCTGCTCGGTCAGCTCCCGCTGGACCTCATACCAAAGCTGCTGTAGCTCCGGGATGTTGGGCAGCTCTTTGCGCTGGGCCAGCGTGCCGAGAAACTCCTCGCGACCCGGGAGCTGGGCGCTGACGATCGAGCCCTCAACCTTGCCCTTAAAGTCGTTCGATACCTGCCGAACGACGCCAAACATCTCACCGAGGTTCCCCATGCGCTCATTGAGGACGGTTTCGAGTTCAGCGAGCGTCTGTTCATTTTCGTCGAACGCGTTCTTCAGCCGATCTGACTTGTCTTCCTCGGCCTGGAGCGCGGCCCGAGCCTGGGACAGAAGCTGGCGCTGCTGGTTGCGGTTGGCTCGGAAGGTGTCTTCACGCTGCTTATTTTCAGCGGTCTGGCGGCTGGCAGCCGCTTTGGTCTCGTCCAGGAGCTGGTCGAGCGTTTGTGCGCCAACCGGCGCAGCCAGCACGCACGCGGTGGCGCCGGCGATCAGCAACGTGCTGAGTCGTTGGGTCATTTGACGGATCATCATTTTGCACCCCCAGCGGCCGGAACCGGCAGCTTGACCAGATTGAAGGCCTCCTGGTTGTTGGCCATGCGCACCGCGTTATTAATCGGGGTGACGTAGCTCCCGTCGAGCTCCTCCCAGTTGCGGCTGTTCGGATTCCACCAGCCCACCTGCTCACCGTCGAGCGATTGATAGATCAGCAGCGTGCGACCGACCACCAGGAAATTCACGGTCCGATCGGTTTCCGGAAGCTTGCCCTGGTAGGAGAAAACGTTCCGCCCGAGATCGATTTCGCGCTGGTAGGCGTCCATCACGCGTCGATACTTTTCGGAGGTCGTGACGTCCGCGCGATAAATGGTGTCCTGCAGATCCAATACAATGTTGCGGCGCTGCTCGAGCTGAAACGGCACGTCAGCCTCGACGATCTGCTCCAGCGTGTCGATCATTTCGATCAGCAGCGGAACCACACCGCGGTTGGTGCTCTCAAGCTGCTCCAGCTGCCGATTGACTGCGTCAATTTCGCTGACCTGGTTGTTCACGACCCGCTGCAGCTGGTCGTTATAAACGCGGAGCGACTCAGTTTCGCGGAGGACCCGCCGATACTCGGCAATGAGATCTTCGGTTTCCGAAGCGAGATTGTTGATTCGATCCTGCGATTGGCGGGTGTCCTGGTTGGTTTGCTGTTCGGTTTGAACCGATGAGTCCAGCACGTCAGCCAGGCTGCTGCCGGTGGTCAAGCTCGCAACGAGCGCCACGGCTGCCCAGTCCACAGCGCGAAATGGTCGGATTGGCATATTGTTTTGTCCCAACTTTGTAGGCTAAAAAGTCGCAACTGGCGTCTTCCGAACCCCTCGGAAGGGCTTCGTGGCACAAGAACGCCGGTTGTCCCAGTCGTTTGAGGCCGAACAGCTTAGCGCCTGTCTGTGTAAAAGCAAACGAAGCCGGGTCGTGCCCCCCGGGGCGATAATGACGTCTCGCTGCGTGCCTCGACAAGGCCGGCCGGAGACCCATTCCCACAACGCCTTGTACCGGCATTTTCGTAGGGCCCAAGCCGGGAAAGTTAGCAGCCTTTACCCATAGCTGACAAGCCTGGCCCCGGCCCTCGCACCCTGATCGACGACCCCGGGGCCGAAGCCGCCCGGGAGGACCCGCTACCTGGTGTTACCCCGATTCAGGCTACCGGAACCCGGTTGGCACACCCCAAAAACGGTCTCTTCACGGCGCCATGCAGTAAGCTCGCACCATGGATGCCAACGTGCCAACAGAAAGCTCCGGCAGCCCCGCGGGTTCGGCCTCAACGGAGCCAGAAGGGGTGCCGGAGTACGCACCGTGGTGGCAGCTTTTGCTCGCCAACCTCTATGATTGGCTTGCGATTGTCGGCCTGCTTTTTGTGGCGACCGCCCCTTGGGCGATGCTCAGCAGCGGCGATGTCGTTACCGCCGGATCGCTGGCGTTTCAGCTGTATCTCCTGGCGCTGATCAACGCGTATTTCTGCTTCAGCTGGTGGCGGGGAGGTCACACCCTGGGTATGCGCCCGTGGCGGATGCAGCTTCGCCGATCCGACGGTGCACTCCCGACCCTCGCTCAGTGCCAGCTGAGGTTTTGGGTAGCGGTGCTGTCCTGGAGTGTCGGTGGCCTGGGCCTGGTTTGGCAGCTGGGTGGCAAAGGCACATGGCACGACATCGCCAGTTCGACTCGGGCGGTGAAAGTCATCATCCACAAGAAGCCGCGCACCAAGGCGTAACCCGCGGCGGCCGGATACCCAAGCGCCGCCGAGTTCAGTTACCCCGCCGCAGGGCCCACAGCGTCACCAGCGCAAACAGGCCGCTGGGCAGCAGCGCAGCCAGCACCGGCGAGATGTCGTAAACCTGAGCCAGGCTGCCCGACCACCGGTTGACCAGGTGAAACCCGATCCCCAGCAGCATGCCCACGAAAAGGCGCCCACCCAGCGTGCCTGCCCGAACCCCCTGAAAAAGGAACGGCGTGGCGGCAAACACGATGACAAGCGTCGACAGCGGGTACGCCAATCGAGCCCAAAGGGCCGCCTCGTAGGGCCTGGCGTTCAAGGCATTCTGCTCCAGATAGCTCACGTAGGGCCGCAGCTCGTGGATCGGCAGGTTTTTGGGGCGGGTGATGGCCGCGCGGATCTGACTGGGCCGGATCAGGGAATCCCACGTTTCCTCGACCGGCTGTTCGGTGCTGACCCGGCCTTCCGCCAACCGGCTGCGACGCAGCTCCGACAACGTCCACCGGCCGTTTTCGAAGCGGGCACTGCTGGCCGAGGTTGCCTGCCGCAGCCGCCCCTCCTCAAACTCAAAGACATCGATGTCCGCCAGCACCACCGGCTCCGTTGGGTCCGCGTTGGCGACCAGTGGTCTTCGGGCATGGATCACCCGATCGCCGTCTCGCACCCAGAGCCCCGCATCACTGGAGAGCGCCACCCCTTCGGTGGTGGCCCGCAGGCGCATGGCTTTGGCGAGCCGATCTCCGGCCGGTCCGACCACCTCGCTCAGCAGCAAGATCGGGAGGAGCAGCACCGCCGCCGCGAGCACTACCGCAAGAGCGATCCGCAGCCGCGATAGGCCGACGGTCCGGTAGGCCACAATTTCTCCGCTGGCCGCCATGCCGCCGACGCCGAGCAGGGCGCCGACCACCGCGGCCGTCGGAAACAGGTTGGCCGCATGCTGCGGGATCACCAGCAGCGTGAACTGAACCGCATTGCCGGCGGTGTAGGTCCCGCGACCGACGTCCCCCAGCTCTGCGATCAGCGTAAACACCGCGTCGAGCGAAACCAGCACCGCCAGCGCCAAACCCATCCCCGCGATCGCCGTGCGGCCAATGTGCCGATCAGCAATAGCGCCAATCATGGGGTAGCTGCACCCAGGGGCGGCGGCGGCTGGGACGCCTGCCGGCGGCGATGGCGATTACGCAGCAGCCACAGCGCCAGCAGCACGCCGTCGAGGTGGATCCACCACAGGCCAGCGGAGCGCCAGCCCGGATCGTCCTCCAGCCAGGAGGTGCCGATGGCCAGCAGATTGGCGTAGGTCACATAGATCATGATGGCGAGCACCATATTGCCGAAATAACCGCGTCTCGGGTTGGTGCGGGACAAAGGCACCGCGAGCATGGTCAGCACCACCATCGCGGCGATCGGCGCAATCCGCCAGTGGAACTCCGCGTGGTGATAGGGGGTCTCGCCGGCCATCACCTCCGCGAGCGGCAGCGCGCCAAATTTGGTGATCACCTGGTCTTTCGCCGGGTCGGGGAGGCGAAGATCGTTGCGGACAAATTTCATCCATCGATAGTCGCCGGCACCGGGCGTACCTTCGCTGCGCTCTCCATCGCGCAGCGCGAGATAACGTGCACCACTCGCGTCTTGGTATTGATACCCGCTGTCGGCAGTGACAATGTCTTTCCGCCCGTTGCGCTCGATATGGATGAAAGCATTGCGAAACGACCCGTCAGCTTCGAGAGAGCCCACGTAAACCACGCTGCCGCCGCTGGCAAACTCGTGGAACCGCCCGGCCTGCAGGCCGGCCACCGACAGGTCGCTCGCGGCTCGGGCAATCAGCGTTTTGGAGGTCCGAAGTGCCCAGGGCGCAATCCATAGCGACAAGATCGTGATCATCACCAGCATCGGCGCCAGCAGCCACGCCAACGGCCGAAACAGGCTCCGCTGACCCATCCCGCACGCCGCCAGCACGGTCAGTTCCTCGTCCCGGTAGAGCCGGCCGAAACCCAAAATGATGCCGAGAAACAGCGACAGCGGCAGGAGTATGGTGAGTCCCTCCAGGCTCTTCAGCATCAGCTGCGTCATCAGCAAATTCGAGGGCACGCGACCCATCGCCACGTCCGCCAGCGTGTCGCCGACCGCCAGTCCAACGGTGACACACAGCAGCACGGCGAGGACGCCAAGCCAGGTTAAGCCAACCGTCCTCAGCAGGTATCTGTCGGCGATTCGCATGGGTTTACCGCAGGTTAAATTCCTTTAAAATACCGGGTCATTTTAGCAACGGGCGCGACGGGGGTGTCGAGCCCGTTATCGTTTCGGCAAGCGCCCTTATCCATGGTGGATCCATGGGTGGTCCTCGTCCAGCCGTGTCCATGGCGCCAGCAGCGCCCCAACCATGTGAGATGTTGAACCCATGAAATTTTCCGTAGCTGAACAGTCAGCGGTTGAAGTTGCGACGCCCTGCCTCATCATCGGTGTGCATGAACAGGCTCGGCTCCGGGGAGCGGCCGCGGCAGTCAACAAAGCGAGCGGCGGGCGGCTGTTGAAGATGCTCAAAAGCGGCGACATCGCCACCCAGGTTGGCAAGATGTTTCTCTGGCCGGACGTGCCCGGGGTCAAGGCCGACCGGGTGTTGGTGGTCGGCTGCGGCAAGGCGGAAGAATTTGGCCCCTCGTCGCTGCAGGCGGCAACCGCTGGCGCCATGTTTTTCCTGGCCGGGCGCAACGTTCGCGCAGCCGCCTGTGCGCTGCCCGAGCTGACCATCAGCGGGCATACAGCGGCCTGGCGAACCCGACTCTGCGCACTCGCCTGCGCCTTCGGCGCCTACCGCTACACCGCCACCAAGGCCCGCAGCGCTCGGCGTTCGGCGGTATCCCGGGTGACCTTTTTCGGGGATAAGACGCTGCGTAAACCGCTCCGCGAAGCGGCCGCGATGGCCGCCGGCGTTGAGCGGGCCCGGGAGCTGGGTAATCTGCCGCCGAACATCTGTACCCCCAGCTACATCGCCCAGGAATGTCGTTCGATGGCGGAGAAGCTGCCGAACTGCAAGTCCCGGGTGCTCAGCCGCAAGGAGCTGGAGAATCTCGGCATGGGCTGCCTGCTGGGCGTTTCCCAGGGCAGCGCTCACCCGCCCAAGCTGGTGGTACTCACCTACCAGGGAGCGGCGAAAAGCGCGGCGCCGGTGGTCCTCGTCGGGAAGGGCATCACGTTCGATACGGGCGGTATCTCCCTGAAGCCCGGCAAGGGTATGGACGAGATGAAGTACGACATGTGCGGCGCCGCCAGCGTCATCGGGGCGTTTGCCGCCTGCGCTGCGCTCAAGCTGAAAATCAATCTGGTGACGCTCGTCCCGGCCGTGGAGAACATGCCTGACGGGAAGTCATATCGTCCCGGTGACGTCCTGACCAGCATGTCCGGCCAGACGGTGGAAGTACTCAACACCGACGCCGAGGGCCGACTCATACTTTGCGATGCGCTCACCTACGCCGAGCGCTTCAAGCCCCAGGCGGTGGTCGACGTGGCAACGTTGACCGGAGCGTGCGTGATCGCTCTGGGTAAGCACGCCAGCGGCCTGATGACGCCCCACGACAAGCTGGCCGCCGAGCTGGTGGATGCCGGGGAAGACACCCACGACCGAGCGTGGCGTCTGCCCCTGTGGGACGACTACCAGCCTCAGCTCGATACACCCTACGCCGATATGGCCAACATCGGCGGCCCGACCGCCGGCGCGATCACGGCGGGCTGCTTTCTTGCCCGGTACACCAAAGCCTTCGACTGGGCGCATCTGGATATCGCCGGCAGCGGCTGGGACGGCGGCACCAAGAATGGCGCCAGCGGCCGACCGGTGGCGCTGCTGACGCAGTTCCTGATCAATCGCGCCGGCTGACACACCCAGTGTCCTGTCACGTTAATTGGTTGCATTTCAGAGCCCCGTTGGGCGCCAAGATCAAGGCGCATCGCGCCGGCAATGGCCGTAGCCCTTGGCAAGCGATGCAACGCGGTTTTTGGTGCCCAAGGGGGCTCCCTTCGGGCGCGTCCCACAAGGCCTGGAGCGGCGTTGCGAGCCTTGGCCAGGGAACCACCCTGGCCGGCGCCTCGCGCCTAACTCCAGGGCCTTGTGGACACGCGCTGAAACTCAACAAATTAACGTGACAGGACACTAGCCTGCGATGGACAAGAGCTATCAGCCGGCGGCGATCGAGCAGCGCTGGTACGAGCGCTGGGAGGAGCTCGGCGTTTTTGCACCGACATCCGAGGGTCAGCCCTACTGCATCATGCTGCCGCCCCCGAACGTCACGGGCGTGCTGCACATGGGCCACGCATTCCAGCATACGCTGCAGGATGCCTTGACACGCTACCATCGCATGGCCGGCCATAGTGCGCTCTGGCAGTGCGGGACCGACCATGCCGGCATCGCCACGCAGATGGTGGTCGAGCGCCAGCTGGAGAGCAAAGGCCAGACCCGACATGACCTCGGCCGCCAGGCGTTCACCGAAGCCGTGTGGCACTGGAAGGCTCACTCGGGCGGTGAAATCACGCGGCAGATGCGCCGGCTGGGCGACTCGGTCGACTGGCAGCACGAACGGTTCACGATGGACGAAGGACTGTCAGCGGCGGTTCGCGAGGTGTTTGTTTCGCTCTACGAGCAGGGCCTCATCTACCGTGGCAAACGGCTCGTGAACTGGGATCCGGTGCTGCACACGGCGTTGTCCGATCTGGAGGTGGTATCGGAAGAGGAGCGCGGGCACCTGTGGCACCTGCGCTACCCCCTGGCGGACGCGGACGGCGACCAGCAGCAATTCCTGGTCGTGGCCACGACCCGCCCCGAGACGATGCTCGGCGACACGGCGGTGGCCGTACACCCCGACGACGAGCGCTATCAGCACCTCATCGGTCAGCGCATCGAGCTGCCGCTCAGCGACCGGCAAATCCCGATCATCGCCGACAGCTACGTCGACCCAGCTTTTGGTACCGGCTGCGTGAAGATCACGCCAGCCCACGACTTCAACGACTACCAGATGGGCCAGCGGCACCAGCTGCCGCTGATCAATATCTTTACGCCGGAAGCGGCGATCAACGAAAACGGCCCGCAGGCCTATCAAGGCCTCGACCGGATGGAGGCGCGCCGGCGCATCGTCGCCGACCTCGAGGCCGCCGGCCTGCTGGAAAAAACTGAGGACCATACGCTGACCGTTCCTCGCGGCGACCGTTCGGGGGCGGTGCTGGAGCCGTACCTCACCGATCAGTGGTATGTCGATCTGACCCGGGACCAGCAGCCCGACGGCCGTCCAGGCGGGCTGGCCGCCATCACCAAGCCGGCAATTGAGGCTGTCCGCAGCGGCGCGGTGCGCTTTGTCCCAAGCAACTGGGACAAAACCTACTACGAGTGGCTCAACAACATTCAGGACTGGTGCATCAGCCGCCAGCTCTGGTGGGGACATCGCATTCCCGCCTGGTACGACGACGCCGGTCAGGTCTACGTCGGGAACAGCGAGGCGGAAGTTCGGGAGAATCATGACCTTGGCGATCGCCCGCTGAAGCAGGACGAAGATGTCCTCGACACCTGGTTCTCTTCCGGACTATGGCCGTTTTCCACCCTGGGCTGGCCGGAGCAGACCGACCGGCTGCAGCGGTTTTATCCGGGCAACGTGCTGGTCACCGGCTTTGACATTATCTTTTTCTGGGTCGCCCGGATGATCATGTTTGGCCTGAAATTTATGGGCGACGTGCCGTTTCGCGAGGTGTACATCACGGGCCTCATCCGCGACTACCAGGGCCAGAAGATGTCCAAGTCCAAGGGCAACGTGCTCGATCCGCTGGACCTCATCGACGGCATCGACCTCGATGCGCTGCTGCACAAGCGCACCAGCGGCCTGATGCAACCGCAGATGGCGGCCAAGATTGAGAAGGCCACGCGCAAAGAATTTCCCAACGGGATCCAGGCCTACGGGACCGACGCGCTGCGCTTCACCTTTGCCGCCCTGGCAACCCATGGGCGGGATATCCGCTTCGATACCGGCCGTATCGAAGGCTACCGGAACTTCTGCAACAAGATCTGGAATGCGGCTCGCTACGTGCTGATGAACGTCGAGGATGAGGCTGTCCAGCAGCAGCCCGCGCAGGCTACCATCTTTGATCAGTGGATCGTTTCGCGCCTGAATCACGCCGCGGACCGGGTCAACCAGGACCTGAAGCGCTATCGCTTTGACCTCGCCTCGGCGGCCATCTACGAATTCATCTGGCACGAGTACTGCGACTGGTACCTCGAGCTGACCAAACCGATTCTGAACGCCGATGGACATCCCTCGGCGGCGCACACCCGCTACACCCTGCTGTCGGTGCTGGAAGAACTGCTGAAGCTCATCCACCCGCTGATGCCGTTCATTTCGGAAGAGATCTGGCAACGGGTGGCGCCCAAGCTGTCGATCGACGGCACCACGATCTCCACTCAGGCTTTCCCAGGCGTCAGCGATGACCGGAGCTACCCGGCGGCAGAAGAAGAGGTACGCTGGCTGCAGCAGCTGCTGCTGGGCCTGCGACAGATCCGCGGCGAGATGAACATCGCACCGCGCAAATCGCTGACGCTGCTCCTCGAAGGCGGCAGCGAGCAGCATCGGCGCCTGTTCGACCGACATGTGGAAATGCTCCAGGCGCTGGGCTCACTCGGCGATTGCCGCTGGCTCGCTGACGGCGAAGAAGCGCCAGCCTCGGCCTTTGCCAGCGCTGGCGAATTAAAGCTGCACGTCCCGCTGGCGGGCATCATCGACCCCAAGGAGGAGCTCGCCCGCCTGGACAAAGAACTCGAGCGAAAGTCCCAGGAGATCCAGCGGCTCAACGGCAAATTATCGAACGAAAAGTTTGTCGCTAACGCGCCGGAGGCGGTGGTCACCAAGGCGCGTGATCAGCTCGCCGCAGCGGAGTCGGAAAGTCGGGACCTGGCAGCGCAGATCGAGCGCCTAAGGAATCTCTAGGCCAAGCAGGCCATCCCTGGAACGCCTGGACAGTTAAGCGGCGGTCGCCAGCTCAGCTTTCCTGACCGAGCGAACCGCTCACGAGCTTCATCGCCATAATGAGGGCGTCCTCTCGGCCCTGCGCCGCCGGATAGTAGTTCGGGCGGCGCCCTACCACCGAAAACCCCCGCTCTTCGTAGACGGCGATCGCGCGCGTATTGCTCGGGCGAACCTCCAGAAAAATGGTACGGCAGTGATGCCATCGTCCCACGTTGATCAGACGATTCAGGAGCGCCAGCCCGTGGCCCAAGCCACGATAGGCTTCCGCCATACAGAGGTTTAGCACGTGCGCTTCACCGCCACCCGCCGACAGGATGCCGTAACCGATCACCGCGTCCCCCCGCTCGGCCACCCAGCAGGAATAACCCACCCGCAGACAGTCTTCAAAAATCCCCTTTGACCAGGGGAACGGGTAGGCCTGAGCCTCGATCGGCAGCACCGCGGCGATATCCCGCTCCACCATCGGTCGGATCTCCATCGCCGGAGACTCGAGGACCGCGCTCACGACTGTTGGGCCATCCAGCGTTTGAGATGCTGCCAGGCTACCCGCTTCAGGCCGGGGTCACTCAGCATGGCCGGTACCGATGGCAGCAGCAGCACGCTGCCCACCGCCACCACGGGGCGCTGGGTGAACCACAGCACCTGCCCCTCGAGCTCCGGCGGTTGGTCAGCGACCTGATAAACCGAAAAGCGTTCCCGCGCAAAGCCGGTGGCCCCCAGGATTTTGGCCAGCAGCTCGGGCCCGGGTTCGGCGGCGTCCAGGTCGAAGGCATCCTCGAGGTCCCAGTCGAGCAGGACGGTGGCCAGGGGATCAGAAGCCCGCTGCAGCAGCTTTGGCTCACCGCCGCCGCTGGCGCGGAGTGGTGATGCGACGTCCCGCGAACGGCGCTGCCAGCGTTCGATCTCAAGCGCCGACAGGCACTGCTGCTGACGGGCTGACAGGCTCAGAGCGAACCCTCTAGCTCACCCAAAAAGCGGTCGATGACCTCGTCCAGCGCACGAGAGAAGGCCGAGGCGGTATCGACCATCAGATCGCTTTCGGCCTGGACCTGTTCACGGTAGCTGCCGCGAAAAACCGCCTCTCCCTCCGCGAAGCCGGTGAACAGGATCACGTCCACGTCGATGACCGCGGAAGCCACACCGGCGTCGACCACCCGATCGAACTCCCGGATGCGGGTCCGCAGCCGGTAGTTCACGTCGCTGGACAGCCCCTCCGTGATCGACACCGCAGCGTTGGCGAGACGCAAACGCTCGATCAGTCTGCGCTGCAGCAGCTGCGGCGGCGGCTCTTCCCAGAAGTGGTAGTAATAGCGCCGCACCTCTACATGATCTTCGTCTTCGCTGTAGAGGATCCCCCGCTGACGCCGGATCCCCGCCGCACGGGGCACCTCGATCATCAGCCTGCCATCGACCGGCGGCGAGTCGAAGACCAAAGACGGCTCCGGCAGATTGCCCATCCGGTAGAAGCTGTCCTCCGGCACCGGCGTCGAGCTACAGCCGGCCAGTGTCAGTGCGGCCGCCAGCAGCGCCGGCAAGCATGGGGATTGGATGGTCACGTTGCGCCTGCTCACCGTGGATTTGCCCCCGTTTCGTCAGCCTCCGGCGAAAACAACAGCCGATTCGGGCTGCGGCGAATCGCGCGCGCAAACTCGTTCAGATTCCGGCTGGCCTCGTCGAGGTTGAAGGTGATGGAGTCCAGGCGCTGAGACAGCAGCAGCACCGAGGTCTCAAGCTCGGAAACCGTACCGGATATCCCGTCGCGGTTGTCGCTGGCGATAGCGCCGAGGTCAGCGATGAGCTGCCGGAGCTCGCTGCGCGCCTCGGCGAGCTCGCTGACCAGCAGCTGTGCATCCGCTGAGGTCTGACTGAAATTGCTCAGGATCGTGCTAACGTTATTCACGTTGTCCTGACCCATGAGGGTCTTGAGCGACTCCGCTGAGTCGTTCAGTCGGGCCAGCAGCTCGGTCACGTCGTCCACCAACACCGGCGTCGACGACTCCAGGTTGGCTGTGATGGTATCGACCCGGGTCGCCAGCAGCTCCAGCAGGGGCTCGACGTGAGATTCGGTGAGATCGGAAACGTCGTCGGCCAGCGCGTTCAGCGAGCCGAAGATATCCGAGGCCTCGCGCCCGATGATCTCGGAGTCGGGCTGAAGCAGCTGAGCCGATTCACCCTGGTTCAGGACAATAAAGACGTCCGACAACAGTCCGGATGTCGCGATGGCCGCCACGCTGTCAGACGGTATAGGCCAGTCCTCCTCCACCGTAAAGTCGATCCGAAAGGTGGTTTGCCCCCCGTCCCGCTGCGGGCTGATGGATTCGATCTGACCGATCCGGTAACCCTCAAAATAGACCGGCGTGCCGTAGCGCAGCCCTGCGACCTGCCGGTAGAACGTGTAGTAGTTATCGCTGGCGCCGCTGCGGCCGGTGAGCTGATACAGCACCACAAACAGCAGCGACATCCCCGCGAGCACCACCGCTCCGGCCAGCACGTAATTGACGTTATCTCGTTTCACAAACTTCGATTGGCCCCAATGGTGTTGCTGTGTTCATCTGCGTCGTCAGCTGCGGCGGGCAGCTTAGACATATTCTTCTTCCGTCAGGCGGCGCAGGTACTCCTCCGCATCCACCTTAACGTCTCGCGGCCGGCGGTTCAGCAGATCCTGAACGCGCTCCAGCTTGCTGTTTTTCACCTCGTCCACCGTGCCGGTCAGCAGTACCTTACCCTGATCCAGGACGGTGATTTTGTCGGCGATCTTGAAGGCGCTGTCGAGCTCGTGTGTGACCACCACCATCGACATGCGCATCGCGTCGCGCAGCTGCAGGATCAGGTCATCCAGCTCCGCGGCCACCACCGGGTCCAGGCCGGCGGAAGGCTCGTCAAAAAACAGCAGCTTCGGGTCCATCACAATCGCTCTGGCCAAGGCCGCACGTTTGATCATGCCCCCCGAAAGCTGGGACGGCATCAAATCCTGAAAACCACCGAGATTCACAACCTCCAGCTTGAGCCGGGACATGATCCGGATGGTGTTTTCGTCCAGATCGGTATGCTCCCGCAGCGGCAGCGCCACGTTTTCTCCGACCGACATGGAGGTAAACAGCGCGCCGCCCTGGAACGATACGCCCAGCTCCTTACGCAGGGCCTGAAACTCCTGGGCGCTGATCTCGGTGATGTTCTGATCCAGCAGCCTGATGGTTCCGGCGGTCGGTTTATAGAGTCCCAGCAGGTGCCAGAGCAGCGTGCTCTTGCCCGATCCGCTGCCCCCCATAATCACCCGGATCTCCCCCGCCGACATTTTAAGATCGACGCCGTCGAGGATCTTGCGGCGGCCGTAGTGAGTCACCAGCCCCTCAACTTCGATCACGGGTGGCGCTTGATCGCTCATCGGTTCAGGAAAAAGGTAAAGACCATGTCGGCGATCACAATCCAGCTTATCGCCATCACCACCGACTGAGTGGTGGCCCGACCGACCCCCTCTGCACCGCCTTTGACGTTGAAGCCCGAGCTTACGCCCACCAGCGCAACTATCGCGCCAAACACCAGCGACTTGGCCAACCCCTGCAGTACGTCACCCGCTTTGAGGGAGTCCACGCTGGCCACCAGGTAGGCCCAGAGCGACACGTCGAGGTTGGGAAGGCTGTAGACGGCGCCGCCGAAGATCGCGGCCGCATCCGCCAGCACGGTCAGCGTAGGCACCATGACCAGCAGCGCAACCAGCGGGGGAACCACCAGATAGCGTACAGGCATGATGCCGATCACCCGAAGCGCGTCGACCTCCTGCGATACCACCATCGACCCGATCCGGGCAGCCAGCGCAGACGCTGTTCTCCCGGCCACCAGGATGCCGGTGATCAGCGGCCCAAATTCGCGGGTCACGCCGATCGCAATCGCCAGGATCACCTGCGACTCGGCGCCAAAATTTTTGAGCGCGTAGATCGTTTGAATCGCCAGGCTCACGCCGATCGCAAAGGAGAGCACCATGACAATCGGGATGGCCTGGACGCCGGTCTCGACCATCTGGCTCGCCAGCGGCCCCATTTTAACCGGCTGTCCGCGGCGCCGACCGAATAAGATCCAGTAGAAGCTTTCGACCAGCAGCGCACCCATATACCCGAAGTTGCTGACCGCTTTCAGCACCCCTTGGCTCATGGCGTTGGCGGCTTTTTCCAGCACGGAGAGTCGACTCAGCCGGCCGCCTGTACGTCGGCGTAGATGGGAAAAACCTGGTCTAGACGAGCAAGCTCGAGTACCGCCTGCACCGCGCTGCTGATCGACACCAGACCAAACTTGGCGCCTTTGGATTTTGCGGTCTGATAGCCCTCGACCAGCGCCGCGATGCCGGAGCTGTCGATGTAGCTCACCTTCTCGAGCTCAACCAGCACGGCGTTGTTCTTGCCGAGCGCATCCAGGATCGCGCCGCGTACTTCCGACGACCAGGACAGATCGACCTCGCCGCTGACCGCAACAATCAGATACTCCCCCTGCTCCCTCGCTTCACATCCGTTCATGACGGCTCTCGCTCAATGGTTTTGGTCATTTTTAACACGTTGCCGGACCCATCGGTGGGACAGCTGAAGGACCACTCGTCCATCACCGAGTCGATGAAATTGATCCCCAGCCCGCCCGGCCGACATTCACTCAAATCCCTGGGTTTGATGCAAGCAGGGTCAACGGGTGGGGCGTTGTCCCGGAGGTGAAACGCCAGGCGGTCCTGGTTACGGGTCACGCGCAGGCGAATTTCGCCATCTTTCTGGCCCCCATAGCCGTGACGAATGACATTGCTGACCGCTTCATCGATCACCAGCTTGAGCTTATGCACCTGCGAATCGGAGCAGCCCGAGCCCTCGGCCACCTCCGCCACCGCCCGGCGCACGTCCTTCAGACGCGTTGGGCAGGAATGGAACGTCAGATCGAGCAGCGTCTGCAAGGTCAGCCTCTCCCGTCGACCACCAGCAGCGTGGTGTCATCGTTCAGCTGGCGCTGCCGCAGCTGACCGACAATTCTGCCGAGGCGGGTCTTGGCGGGACCAACGGCCTGGGTCGCGATCATCGCCCTGAGTCCGGCCTCCTCCAGCATGGCGCCGTCGCGACCCCGCGCTTCGGTCACACCGTCGGAGTAAAAGAACATCGTGCCATCGTCCAGGCTCACCCGTTCATCGGCGTAACCCGACTGCGGAATGATCGCGAGCGGCGGCGCCCCGGCGGGAAAGGTCTCCTGATGCCCATCGGGTCGGTGAAGAATCGGCGGCGGAAAACCGGCGTTCGACCAGGTTAGCGTGCCGGTCTTGGGCTCGAGATAGCCCGCGGCAGCGCAGATGAACATGCCGTCGCTGACGGTTGACAGCAGCTCGTTATTGACCTGGGCCAGCCACTGGCCCGGCGCTTGACCCGCTTTGCCGATCCAACGCAGCAGGCTGGTGGTGCGCACCATCAGCAGGGCGGCGTTCATGCCTTTGCCGGACACGTCGCCCACGGCAAAACCGATCCGACCATCCGGCAGCTCAAAAAAATCAAAGAAGTCGCCGGACACCTCACGCGCCGGGAGGTTGATTCCCTGCACAGGAAAGGGGGCGGGGCGTCGGCGCGGCAGGAGCGAACGCTGCAGCCGACGGGCCATAAACAGCTCTTTTTTGATGCGCTTTTGCTCGAGCAGGTTCGAGGCAAGCCGGGCGTTGTTGATCGCCAGCGCGGTGGGTGACGCCAACACCCGAAGCGTCTCCTGATCGTGTTCACCAAACAGGCCGCCGTCGAGCTTGTTGAGCACCTGCAGTACGCCGATCACGCCGCCCGACGTTCGAAGGGGTGTGCACAGAATCGAGCGGGTTCGAAAGCCGGTTTTGGCATCGACGTTGCCGGCGAAGTCCGGATCCTGGCTGACGTCGCGCACCAGCTGACACAGGTTTTCTTTGGCGGCGCGACCCACGATGCCCTGCCCCATATCGATGCGCAGCCCCGTGACGTCCACCGGGCCCGCGCAGGCTCGGCACTCGAGATCTCCCGACTGTCCGTCGACGAGAAACACAGAGGCGGCTTCGGCATTCATATAGCCGGAAATACGCTCGACGGCGCGATCGAGCGTCGCGGCGATGTCGATCGATTGGGCAAACTCCTGGCCCAGTTCCACGAGGAGGTCGAGATCGGAGAGCGCTCGAACCGGCGCCTCATCCAGCGCCCGGCTGATCGCCTCACTCACGGCTGTCACCGCCGGCCGCAGCGTTGGGGTCCGGGACAGACTCAACCTCGGGGCCATGCCGCTCGTCGTTGGCGGCGCGATTGGGCCGTCGGGTTTCAACGGGCGTCGCCGCCGGCTCGGTCTCATCGCCGCGCTCGCGTTCACGGCGCTGGCGAATCCTGTGGCGGAGGCGTTTGCGTCGGGAGCGGCCAATCAAGGTGAGGACCGGTCCTGAGGCCGCGTAGAGGTAGGCTACGGTGAACAGCAGCTTTGGCGGATCCAGGGCCAGCAGCACCAGCATGATCACCACCACAAAGATCCACAGAAACGGAACCCGGGCAGGCCACGACTTGAAGCTGTAATACCGCACGTTGCTCACCATCAGGAGCGCGGCGGCCAGCGTCACAACCAGGGTTGGCGCCTGCAGGCCGGCGCCGGTCACGCCTTCGCTTTCGCAGATCCAGACCCCGGTGACCAGCAGGGCAGCGGCCGCCGGGGACGCAATCCCCTGGAAGAACCGCTTATCGGCGACCCCCGCCTGCGCGTTGAAGCGCGCCAGGCGCAGGGCGGCGCAGGCGGCAAACAAGAACGAGACGAGCCAGCCCACCTTGGCCCAGAGCGCACCCCACTCGGCCATCGCCGCCAGCGACCAAAGGTAAACCAGCAGTGCCGGCGCCAGGCCGAAGCAGACCAGGTCGGACATGCTGTCGTACTGGACGCCAAACTCCGACTGCGTGTTGGTGAGCCGCGCAATACGTCCGTCCAGACCGTCGAGCACCGCGGCGATGATCAGCGCTTCGCAGGCGTCGCCAAACCGGCCGTTCATGGCCGCCACAATGGCGTAGAAGCCGGCAAACAGGGCGCCTGTGGTCAGCAGGTTTGGCAGCAGGTAAATGCCGCGGTGGGGTTTACCCACCCCGTCCTGCGGACCGCTGGATGATGGCTGGCTTTGCGAGTCGCTCACTGGTTTGGGGATGACACAGCAGTGCTGAAACCCCGGTATTTTAGCAGCGTTCGCAGACTTAAGGCCGCAAACCGCCGATGGGTAGGCTTTTTTACCCGGAAACGGAGGCGCATAATGCAGGGATCGGTAGCAAAAGGTGCGGGCAATGAACGCAAAAAAGCGACAGATCGGCCGGAAATCCCACCGCGGATGGTTAGTGAGTCTCGCTCCAGCCCTGGCGCTGACCCTGACACTGGGCAGCAGTTTGGAAACACGGGCGGCGGAGCGCGTTTACAAGTGGACCGACGAAAACGGCACGGTGCATTTCACGTCGACCCCTCCCCCGGGCAGCCAGGCAGAGCGGGTAAAGCTTCGGAAGGCCCCGCCCGCACCGCCGACCGAAACCACCAGCACCTCGGCGCCCCAGGGTGAGCTCTACGCTGAGTCGGAGGAGCCGGACAACAGCGAGATCGAGGAAGAGAACCGTCGGATCCAGTGTCAGAAAGGCCGCAACATGATCGCCCAGATTGAGCCACGGCCGCGCGTCTTTCGCGTGGAGGACGACGGTAGCCGCACGTACCTGCTCGACGAGGAGCGAGAGGACCTGCTGACCGAGGCGCGCGACCTCGTCGCGGAGCACTGCGACCCGTGAGACGTCGCCGGCGCAGCGTCGTCAAGCCAGCGGTGCTGCTGTTGCTGCTGGCCGGCGTGGCCATGGCGGGTTTCTGGTACTACCAGCCGCAGCAGCGGCCGGATTGGGTCACCGAAAGCCTGCCGATCGCGCCAAAGTCCAAGGTTGCTCTCTACCGCTGGAAAAACGACCGAGGCGAATGGGTCGTCAGCGACCAAAAGCCGGCGGCCGGCGTCGAGTTTGAACGGGTAGAAATCCGGAACGACGTCAACGTGATGCCGTCAAACGGCAACTAGCTAGTTTCTGACACCAGCCACGGATGGCCTTTGTGACGATCGGCTAATGCAGGATGCCAGGCATGCTGAGGCGGAAACGGGGAATGGGGAGCTGAAACTCACGGCCCGAGTCGTCCACGAGCACGTAATGGCCCTCCATGGTGCCCACCGGTGATTCCAAGATTGCGCCGCTTGAGTAGCGGAAAGCGCTACCCGCTTCGATCACCGGCTGCTGACCCACAACCCCTTCGCCGACCACTTCCTCGACCCGACCCGACCCGTGGGTGATCAGCCAGTAGCGGGACATCAGCTGGACCCGCATGTGGCTCTGGTTAGCCACCTCGATCTGGTACGAAAACACGTAGCGCTCGGCGTCCGGGTCGGATTGATCAGAGAGATACAGTGGCCGGGCGCTGACCTTCAGGTCGGGCGCATTCATGGCGTTACCGCATTGGCGATCGCGACAAAGTCTGCCGGCGCAAGCTGTTCGGGTCGGAGCGTTGGATCGATGTCCAGAGATGAGAGCTGGGCTGCCGTGAGATGCGACCGCAGCGAATTTCCCAGCTGCTTGCGCCGCTGGGCAAAAGCGCTGCTGACAACGCGGGAAAACACCTCGTAGCTGCGCGCCCGCGAGGGCAACTCGGCGTGGGGGATCAGGCGTACCAGGGCCGAATGCACCTTGGGCGCCGGCATAAACGCGCCGGGGGCAACCGTAAATAAACTGCGCACCTGACAATGATACTGCAACATGACGCTCAGTCGACCGTAAACTCGGCTGCCCGGCTGCGCAGCCATCCGCTGCACCACCTCCAGCTGAAGCAGAAAGTGGGCGTCGCGCAGCTGGTCGAGCTGATCCAGGCAGTGAAACAGCAGCGGGCTGGAAATGTTGTACGGCAGATTGCCCACTACCCGGTAAGGGCCCTCGCCGAGCTCAGCAAACCGCACGTCCAGCGCGTCCCCCTCAACAATTCGTGCCTCGCTAAAACCGGGGTCAGACGACAGCTCTGCCACCAGGTCCCGGTCGATCTCGAGCACCGTCAGCTTCGCTCCAGCGGTCATGAGCGGCCGACTGATCGCGCCGTGCCCCGGTCCGATTTCCAGCAGCCGCTCGCCCGGTACCGGCGCAATCGCACCGACAATTTTGTCGATGACGTTCGGATCGTGGAGGAAATTCTGGCCGAAGCGGCGCCGGGCGCGCATCAGCTCGCCATCGTCACAGCCGTGGCGAGGGCAGCTTTCAGGCTGCCAGGGTCGGCAATGCCCTGACCGGCGATGTCCAGCGCGGTGCCGTGATCAACCGAGGTGCGCACGATGGGCAGGCCGAGCGTCACGTTGATAGCACTCCCAAACCCAACGTACTTCAGCACCGGCAGACCCTGGTCGTGATACATCGCCAGCACCGCGTCATGCCGCTCGAGCACCCGCGGCGTAAAGACCGTATCAGCGGGCAGCGGACCGGTGAGTTTCATTCCGCGGGCACGCAGTGACTCGACGGTCGGGGTGATGGTGTCCTGCTCCTCGGTTCCCAGATGCCCGCCCTCGCCCGCATGTGGATTGAGGCCACAAACCGCGATGGCGGGGTTGGCAATGCCGAAACGCTGCCGCAGCCCCTGATCGATGATCGCCAGCGTCTCGCTGAGCATCGAGCGGTCGATCGCTTCCGATACGCGGGCCAGGGGCAGGTGGGTTGTCGCAAGGGCGACTCGAAGATCCCCGGCCGCCAGCAGCATGACCACCCGCCGGGTATTCGAACGCTGGGCGAGAAACTCGGTGTGCCCGGTGAAGGCGATGCCTGCGTCATTGATGGCGCCCTTATGAACCGGACAGGTAACCATGGCGGCAAAGTCACCGCCGGCGCAGCCGTCAAAGGCACGCTCGAGCATTTCGACAACGGCAGGTGAGTTGCGCGTATTGAGTGTACCCGGCTGCACCGGCGCAGCGGCCGGGACATCGAGCAGCTGGCGGGGGGCGTTTTGGCCCGCTCGAAACGGCGCGAGCTCTAGCGACTGGCCCAGGGACTCTGCGGCCTGGAGCAGCGCCGCGCCGCTGCCGACGAATACCAGAGGCACCTCGGCGCCTCCCGCCGCCAGCCGGACGCAAAGCTCCGGACCGATGCCCGCCGGGTCACCGACGGTGACCGCAATGGGTTTCACCTGGTGTCCTGTTTGCTAGATGCGATATTCGATGTAGGCCTCGTCGCGCAGCTCGCGCTCCCACAGGCGAAACTCTTCTTCGGCCTTCAGGCGGCGCAGCGCTTCCCGCGCCTGCCCACGCTGAATGTCGACGGTCCGGTCCTGTTCACGGGCGCCCTCTTTTTGAAGGATGTGCCACCCGGCTGCCGATTGAAACGGTTGGCTGATCTCACCGTCCGCCAGCGAATCGAGCACACCCTGGACGCGTTCACCGAAGGTGCCCGGGACAAACCACCCCATGTCGCCGCCGAGGTTCGCGGAGCTGGTGTCGTCCGAATACTGCCGGGCCAGCTCGGAGAAGTCGGACCCACCCGTCACGCGCTCGTGGATATCGGTAATCGTGTCCAGCGCCTCCTCCTGGGTCACCAGCTCTGAGGTTTCCACCATGATGTGCCGGGCCTTAATCTCGGTCACCATGTTCATGCTTTGAGCGCGATAGTCCGCAACCCGGAACAGGTGGAAGCCTGAGGCGTCGCGAATCGGTCGGGTGAAATCACCCTTTTCCATCGCGCCCAGTTCCTGGGCCAGCATGGTTGGCACCTGATTCGCCGGACGCCAGCCCAGATCGCCGCCCTGCAGCGCCTGCGGTCCGTCGCTATGGGTGATCGCCAGCGTCGAGAAGTCTGAACCTTCCCCGAGCTCACCGTGCAGCGAGTCGGCCTTGTCTCGTGCCTCCTGCACCTGGGTGGGTGACGCCCCCTCCGGCAGGCCGATCAGAATGTGGGACAGGCGAAACTCACCCTCCGGGCCATCCTGATTTTCCAGAAACAGATCGATCTCGCTTTCGGAGATGTTGACCCGGCTGTTGGAGACGCGACGTTCCAGCTGCTGAGTGATCAGCTCATCGCGCATGTCCTCCCGGAATCGCTGCCAGCTCAAGCCGTCAGCGACAATGGTGCGGCGCATCTGTTCCTGAGTGATGCCCGACTGCTGGGCGACCCGGGCAATCGCCTGGTCCACCTCCTGATCACTGACCCTGACGCCGGTCTGGCGGGCGTTCTGCAGCTTGAGCCGGATGAGCGCAAGCTGGCTCAGGATCTGTCGCTCCAGCGTGCTGCGCGGCGGCAGCGGCTGACCGGTAGCGTTGAACTGCTTGACCACGTTGGCCACCGAGCGGTCCAGCTCGGTCCGGACGATCACCTCGTCTTCAACCACGGCGACGATGCGCTCGAGAGGTTCAGCACCCACGTTGAGGCTGGCCAGCAGGCCGGCGGCGGCGAGCAGCGACTTCAGCGGATTAGAAAGCGGTCGGTACATTGTCATAGCGGTAACCTGCAATAGCTTGTTCCAGCACCCTTCCGGTGCCGCGACCCAGAGAGCCCAGGCCTTTCAGTTCCAGTTCAAAATAGAGGGCGTTTCGATAATCGCCGTCCAAAGTCCTTACAAAGCGCCGCACCATCAGGCGGGTTGCCCAGCAGCAGCTCTGATATTCAAAGCCGGCCAATCCTTCCAGCAACGCCTCGTCCTGAAAGGAATAATTGGCCCGCCCCAGCACCGCCCAGCGCTCGTTGAGGGGCCACCAGGCGGAGACATCCACCTGATCTACCACCTGCGACCGCTGACGATAAGCAAAGTTCAGCAGCCGTCCCTCAGCGCCGCGATAGCGGACGCTGAGCTGGCGCTGCTGCAGACGATCGTTCCCGACCAGCGGCTCGGGCTCATACTGCAGCCCCAGCACCACGCGCCAGTTGTTGCTCGGGCGCCAGGTCAGCTCGCCCACCAGGGGCGAGGTGTCGCGATCGTCCGCTGCCGTGCCGGTCAAACCCACCCGACGATCGCGGAAGTGCACAATCGTGCCGACGCTGGCTTCCAGCACATCCCGGCCGCCGTCCAGCAGCCGGGTGGTCAGCGCCAGCGTCAGCTGGCTCGCGTCACCTTGCCGATCAGCGCCGGAAAAACGGTTATACCTGAAAAGCTGCCCAAAACTGAAGGTCAGATCCCGGGTGTCGAAGGTCGGAATCTCGTCCTGCGCCTCAAAGGGCACGTAGAGCAGGTAAAAGCGCGGCTCCAGCGTCTGGGTGTAGCGCGCGCCGCTGCGCTCCAGAAACAGCCTGCCGTCGAGCTCCGCAATCGGCGTGGTGCGCGACGGCGAGTCATCGAGATCCCCGGCCCGGCTGTCCAGCCGGTACTGCGTGTGACGAACGCTCAAAGACGGCTCGAGCATCCACGCAGCGCCGGCAAACGTGCGCGACAGGCGCGGCATGAGGTCGAGGCGCCAGCCCTCGTCACCGATATCCCGGTCGAAGGCCACCAGCTCCGTATCCACCTCGAGCCGGGTGGAACCGAGCGGCAGGTCCAGCTGATAGTTGAGCCGCGGCAGCCGGGAATAGGGCTCAGCGGTGGCGGCCAGCGTGTCGTCGACGCTGGTGTAGTCGTCGACCGCCAGCGAGGCGTTCCAGTAGCGGCCGGCTGTGCTCAGCTGCGCCAGGGAGCGAAGGAAGCTGCGCGAGTTGGCCGAAAGGCTGTTGCCCAGATCCTCGAAGTAGCGATCGTCCGAGACGTGGTTGAGATCCACGAACAGCGACCACCGGTCGCCGAGGCGGCCGGCATGCTGGAGCCAGCTGTAACTGCGGCGCTGGCCGGTTCGATCGTCATCGGGCAGTACCTCGAAGCCCAGCTCTCCCTGGGACCGCCGCCCCAGGTAGCGATACTCCCCCATGAGCATCGGCCCCCGGTCGGTGATCAGGCGTGGCGTCAGCGTCAGGTCTCGCTCCGGCGCCAGATTGAAGTAGTAGGGAATCGATGCGTCGAGGCCGTCGTCGTTTGATCCGCCGATCGCCGGCAGCAGGAAGCCTGACTGGCGCCGATCGTCGAGCGGAAAGGCCGCGTAGGGAAGATAGAGGAGCGGGACCGACTTGAACCGCAGGGTCAGGGCCCGAGCGGTTCCCCGGCCGGCCTCATGATCCAGCGACATCCGGTCAGCGCTGATCTGCCAGTCGCTGACCCCCGTCGGGCAGGTGGTAAACGTGACGGCCTTAAGGTCGGTGCGGGCTTCGCCGAAGCGCTGGGCGCTGTCAGCGCTGCCGCGCCCGGCGCCGCGGCCGAGCCAGTAGTCGAGCAGATCGATGTCGACCTCGCGGCCGCTGAGATCCAGCTCGGCCTGCTCCGCGCGGATCGTCAGCTCGGGACTGAAGTAACGCACCGAGCCAGTTGCGCTGGCGATGTTGGTCTGGCGGTCCAGGCTCACCTGGTCCGCCTGCAGCCGCTGGCCGGCCTGGGAGACGTCGACACCGCCGCTGAAAACGCTAAACCCCAGCTGGCTCAGGTCGAGCTGCGGCGCCAGCACGCCAACGGCGTCCGGCGGCAGCTCAGCGGCAAAGGGCTGTGCTTGCGGCGTTTCCGCCTGGCGGCAGGCGAGCGGGTCTTGGGCCCACGCCGGGAGCGAGAGCAACCATAGACACGCGGCAAAACCGCAGGGGCGAAAACACTGGACCAAAAGACTGTTACCGAACGCAGGCGCCGGCACCTTCGCACGTTTGCTGGCGCCAGGCAACGCGCCGCTCATCGGTCCGGCTGACCCGCGGGCTGTGCCGGGGCTTCGCCCGGCCACTGGGGCGGAGCTTGCTGCCCCAGCGCCTCTAAACGACTCTGCCGCTCCGACCGCGGCAGGTCAGCAAGCTCTTCCGCGGCACGGTAGAAACAGGGCCAGGACCGCTCACATCGTTCGAACAGCGCAACAAACGCCGGCACCGCCAGCTCGTAGGTTGAAAACAGGGCCAGGCGCGCGTTGTTGGGACCCTCACCCTCAAACCAGTGATCGATTGGGCTGGCGCCCTGCCAGCGTTCTTTCAGGGTATCGTGACGGCGGCGAAAGCTGTCGAAGATCGCCGCCTTTTGCTGCGCCGGCGCGGTGTCCTCCCCGCGGTACAACAGCTCTAGCTCCCCCCGAACCTCCAGGACCAGCTGATCAAACTCTCTCCGCAATACCTCGGCCTGAGGATTGCTGATCGGGACGTCCCCCAGCTGCTGCTGTCGGGCCCAGGCCTGACGGCCAAGCTTTTCCACCGCGGTGGCAAACGATTCGTTGAAGGTGCTGTCGTCCAGCACGTACAGCCGCTCGTGGGCAAGCTCGTGAAACAGCACGCCCGCCAGCTGCAAATCCGAATAGCGCAGCATCGTGGACAGAACCGGGTCGTTGGCAAAACCCAGCGTCGAATAGGCCAGGCCCGGAACTAGCGCAACGTCATAGCCATTCTTGGCCAGCCGGTCCCGCTCCGCTTCTGCCTGGCGGCGGCTAAAGTAGCCGCGGTAATTGAAACAACCGACAAACGGGTAGCACCAGCGGCGCGGCGAAAGCGAATAGGCCGGCGCAGCGCTGAGAAGCCAGAGGGTCACGTCGCGCTCGAGGTCAACGTAGTCGGTATAGCTGCCGGAATCGGGGAGCAGGAGCTCGTCGATCGCAAAGCTGCGGATGGCGATGACCGTCTCCAGCCGACGCTTGAGCTCGGGCTCCAGGTCGGGGTCGGCGAGCAGTTTCTTGATGTCTTCCTTGCCGCGCGTGATCTGCCAGTGACCCTTGACCGCCTGCCCGTAGTAAGAGACGGTGGCGCAGCCTGACAGGAGCAGGCACAACCCACAGAAGACCAGGAGGCGTGCGATGGGCACCCGGGCGGTGAACAACTGGTTTGCCGATGAGCAGTTCTGGAACACGTTCGGCGATTGTATGTTCCATCCCGCCAGCTTTCGAGTGGCGCAGGAGCAGGCCCCGCTCCTGGTGGAGCTCGCCGGTGGCCAGCAGCACCGGATCCTCGACCTTGGCTGTGGCCCGGGACGACACGCGGTGCCGCTGGCAAAGCTTGACCAGCAGGTCACGGGGGTGGACCTGATCGGCGTCCTGCTCGACCAGGCGCGAGAGGTGGCGACGACTGCAGGGGCGCAGGTTGAGTGGGTTCAGGCCGACATGCGGGAATTCGCCAGACCAGACTCCTTTGACCTGATCATTTCGATGTGGTCGAGCTTCGGCTACTTCGACGATCCGGCTGACGACCTGCGTGTGCTGCAGCGCTGCCGCGAGAATCTGGCGCCTGGCGGCACCCTGGTGCTCGACATTGTGGGCAAGGAGATCGTCTGTCGCGATCTGGAGCCCGTCCACGTCACGGAACTGGACGACGGCGCGATGCTGGTCGAGCGGCCGGTGCTGGAAGAACAGATGACCGTTTACAGCAACGAATGGACGCTGATCCGGGACGGCGTCGCTCACCGGGCGCATTGGCATCACCAGCTTTACAGCGGTGCGGAGCTCCGCAACCTGCTGACCACCGCCGGTTTCGAGCAGATCGAACTGAAGGCTGACCTGTCCGGCACGGACTACGACTTCGACGCCGAGCGGCTGGTGGCCGTTGCACGGTGAGCGCCGCGGTGGACCAACCCCTCACCCTGACCGTTGTGGTGCCGGTCTTTAATGAAGCAGAAAATCTAGCGGCGCTGCACCGGCGCCTGGCCGACGCGCTCCAGCCCACGAATCTGTGCTGGGACGTGCTTTACGTCGATGACGGCAGCACCGACCAGAGTCTGCCGGTCATCCGCCAGCTGGCCGCTGACGAGCCGACCGTCGGCTGGCTGTCGTTAAGCCGGAACTTTGGCAAAGAGCTCGCGATGACCGCCGGGCTGGACCACACCAGCACAGATGCGGTGGTCATCATCGATGCGGACCTGCAAGATCCGCCGGAGCTGATTCCCGCGCTGATCGAACGCTGGCGTGAAGGCTATGACGTCGTTTACGCGCAGCGGACCGCGCGGGCCGGAGAATCGCTGGTCAAACGCGGCTGGCGGCCGGTTTTTATCGGGTCATCAACTGGCTTTCCCGAACCCGGGTGCCGCCGGATACCGGCGACTTCCGATTGCTCAGCCGACGCGCCGTCAAGGCGCTGGGCCGGCTTCGGGAGCGCCATCGGTTTATGAAAGGACTGTTCGCCTGGGTCGGCTATCGGCAGATTGCCGTGCCCTACGAACGCGAACCAAGGCTGGGCGGCAGCACCAAGTTCAGCTATCGGTCCTTGTGGAATTTTGCGCTGGAGGGCATCACCAGCTTCAGCAACGTCCCGCTGAAGGCGGCCTCCTACCTTGGCATCGGGGCCTCGCTTGGGGCCATGGTCTACGGGTTCTACATCATCGCCAAGACGCTACTCTACGGCGATCCGGTGCCCGGCTATCCCTCGCTGATGGTCGTCATTCTGTTTCTCGGCGGCGTCCAGCTGCTGGCCCTTGGCATCATCGGCGAATACCTTGGCCGGGTGTTTGTGGAAGCCAAGCAGCGGCCCCTCTACCTGGTCGGCGAGAGCCAGCCCGTTTCACGCCATGCCGGTCGCTCGGAGAACCCTCGGGAAGCGAGCCTGAAGGCGGTACCCTCGGGTGACTGACGCGCGTGAGGGCGTCATTCAGTATGACCTGCGCCACACCGGTGAACCACTGAAACCCGAGCCGGACCTGCCGCTGCTGTGCCGGTGGCACAACGTGTTTCGCCGGCTCGGCTGGCTCGGTCGCGATCCAAATCGCTACGGCGGCGACGCCTACGGCAACCTGAGCTTTCGGTCTGCCGCCGGCAGCGGGTTTGTGATCAGCGGGACCCAGACCGGTGACGTTGAGCTGGGGCAAGAGCACGTCTCCCGAGTCATCGACGTGGACCTGAGCCAGAACTTCCTGGCGGCACGGGGTCCGGCGAGACCCTCCTCGGAGGCGTTAACCCACGCCGCCGCCTACCGGCTGGGCCCGTCGGTTCGATGGGTCTTTCATGTGCATGAGCCGACCATCTGGGCCCAGTCCGCCAACCTGGGCCTGCCACAAAGCGATCCTCAGATCGGTTACGGGACCCCCGCGATGGCCGAGGAGCTGGCACGGCTTCACGAGAGTCCGGCCGGAAGCGGCATCCTGTCGATGGGTGGGCACCGGGACGGCGTCCTCAGCTTCGGTGAGAGCGCTGAGCAGGCGGCGGTTGAGCTGTTTCAGGCGTATGCCGCAGCGCTGGCGCTCCCCTGACCCACCGCGGCGATCAGGCGTTGAACGCTTCAGCCCATCGTAGCCCTCGCTGGATTTCGTCCGTGTGCTCTTTAGCCGATTGCTCGAGCTCCGCCTGCCGGCTGCTGCGGTCGTAGCGCATGGCTGGGTCTTTGGAGTACCCCTGAGCGATCTCACCCCGGGCTGCTTGCTCGATCTGTTCCTCGCTGGGTGTGATGCCATAGAACGCGGCAATTCGAGCCAGCTGCGTCACCGGCTCGGCCAGAAACCTTTCAAAATCCACGCTGAGAACACGCTCGCCCGGTGCCGCCGACGTCAGCTCGGCCTCGGCGGCGTCCAGCGATCGGTTGACCGCCAGCCAGCTCATGGCGGCCAGCTCGCCGGGCGTCAGCTGATATAGCCTTACGCTCGGACCCAGCCCCAGGGCCTGCAGGTCAGCCAGCCGGGTCTGGGAGAAGTGGTACAGCTCCTGCCGCCGCAGTTCGCTTCGCAGCATCGTCTGGAGATAGCTTTCCAGGGGGATACCCACGCGCAGGGCCCGGTGTTCAGGGTGGCTGGCCAGCAGCGGCCCTGCCAGCCTGCCGCAGTCGCTGGTTGCCTTTACCAGCGTCGGCAGCGACGGCTCGTAGCGCCGGGTCAGCAGCCTGAGCTGCTGGTCGAGATGTCCGTCGAAGTCGGCCGGGTCCATCAGGCTGAGGGGGCTCGCGAGGTCGCGCTGAAACACCGCCAGGGCGCGCAGCGTCATAGGTTCGCGCAGCGCCAGCAGCGGGCTGAGCTGCTCCAGCATGCGGCTGAGGTAGGTGGAGCCGCAGTGACCGTGATGAAACACCCACAGCGCCGGCAACACCTCGACCTCCGCCAGCGGCTCCCGACACGCCGCCATCGCAACAATCTGCTGCTCGGCGCTGGGCGCCGCGATACGTTCATCGAGAAACAGCGAGCGGCGGTAGCTGTCGGCGGTCATCGGCCGCAGCAAGAATCTGCGCGTTGGCAGGTCCAGCTGCTGGCAGAACCAGTCCGGCGTGTCGAGCCGGACCTGGGGCGGCAGGCTCAAACGCGTCGTTCCATGGGCACTTCGCGAAACTGGTCGGGCTGCGAGTAGAAAAAACTGACCAGCGCAAACCGAACGCCTTCGGTCACGGGCCTGGCCTGGTGCGCGAGATTACAGGAGAACACCACGGCGGCGCCCTCCTCTGGCTTGAAGCACTGGCCATACTCGGGGAAACACAGCTCCCCGGCGGCGTAGTCATCGGTGTTCAGGTTGAGCGTCATGGCAAAGCGACGGTGGGCCGTATCCTCGCCGTCGTTGTCGCGGTGCGGGGCAAAATGACCGCCGTCGCGAGCGTCATACGCCACCACCTTGACCCCTTCGAAGTGGGTGACCTCGTAGTTGAATGCCCACTGGATTTCCGGCAGCAGGCAAAGGCGCAGCCGGGTCTCAACCGTCTGCCATAGCGGGTGGTTGTGGGTCATCCGGTGTTCACGCCGGATTTTGACGTCGGGATCAGGCTCATAGACCGCCTTCCCCTGCGCCAGCCGGTACACCCCCGAGGCCTCGTTATCCTGGTGATACGCCGCGATCAGCTGCCGACAAAGCTCGCCCGACATCACCCGCGGGACCACCAGCACCGGCGCGTGCTGAGCGGCCTCGTCGGCGGCCTCCAGGCGCTGCCTCAGCTGATCCGGATCGGTCCCCGTCAGCGGCTGGCGCTGCAGCAGCCGAAACTGGCGATCGAGTACGAGAACGGCAGGATCAGGCGCTCGACTTAAGAATGCGGCGACCTGGCCGTCGTCAGCCAGCAGCAGATCAACTCCCGCGATCGGCGCCAACCGGGTCGGCCCCGAAACCACCTGCAGCACCACCAGCAGGGCATCACCGGAGGCGAGACGCGAGAGCTGCGCCTGCTGCTCCGGGGCCAGGGGCGAGGGGCTGACCACCAGCACCTGAGGCCGTCCGCAGCATTCTGCGTAGTAGTTGACCGGACGATGGCTTCGCTCGGGCCGTAAAAAGTTCGGCAGCCGCTGGCCCTCGATCAGGAGTTCCGTACCCAACGTCATCAGTTCAGGCCTCCGGCAGCCAGCTCATCCAGCTGCGCCTGCTGCCGCGGCTGCCAGCACTCCCCAGCCGCATCTCGGGCTTTGACCAGCTGTGCCAGCGCAGCCTGAGGTTCACCGCTGCGGCGCAGCAGTCGGGCCTCGAGAAACAGGCTGCCGGAATAGGCCGGCTGCCAGCGCTGAGCGATTCCCAGCAACGCGTCCAGCTCGCGGCCGTCAGCATCATCGTCGTCCAGCAGGATCAGCGCCAGCTCGATCGCCAGCAGCGCTCGCAGCCGCTGGTCGCCAGCCGCCTGGGCGTGGTCTAGGGCCTCCCTCAGCAGCTCGGGGTCCTTTTGTCGCTCGCCCCGCGCTTTGAGCACGGAAGCGAGCAGCGAGGAATCGGCGGTGTCCTGGGCGAGGATCAGCGCTGCCGCGAGGTCGTTGTCGGTCTGTGCACCCACGCCGCTGCCGGCCCGCGCGATCAACGCACGCGCTCTTAGCAGGGGGTTGCCCAGCTCCTCGAACAGGCTTACGGCCCGATCAGCCTGCCGGAAGCTCTCCCCCTCGTCTCGCTGGCAGCTCGCGATCTGCCCGAGAAGCAGCCTTGTGGTGCCTTCCCCGGCCGGATTGTTCAGCTCCCGCTGCACGGCCAGCGCCTCCTCGAGCCGCCGCTTAGCCTCGGCCAGCTGGCCCTGCAGGATCAGCTGCTCGGCGCGCGCTGACAGCGCGTCGGCGGCGCCCAGCCGATCGCCGAGCTCCTGGCCGAGCGCCACGGCACGTTCCAGAAACTCAGCTCCTTCCTCCCACCGACCCTGCGCAAAAATGACGGTACCGAGCTCCGAGTAGGAAAACACCAGCATCTGCCTCAGGCCCACCTGCTCCTGAATCTCCGCGGCCCGGCGCTGCAGCGTTTCAGCCTCAACATACCGTCCCTGCTTCCGCTCAAGCGCCGCCAGGTTGCTGTAGACGACAGACTCACCCAGCTTTTTACCGGCCTGGCGATACAGCGACAGCGTCTGCCCGTAAAGCGTTTTGGCCTCATCTCGGCGACCCTGGTTCTCCGCCAGGATTCCCAGATTGCCCAGTGCGCTCGCGAGGTTGGCATCATTGCCGACCGCCTGGAAGCGCTGCCGCGCGTCGTTCAGGTGCTGCTCAGCGAGCACCAGATCGCCGTTGCGCCACGCCACCATCCCCAGCCCGGTTGCGGCGGCGCCGGCCAGGTTGATGTCGCCGCTGGCCAACGCCTGGGCGCGGGCTTCGTTGAAAGCCCCCACGGCCTGCTCAAAGCGGCTGAGCTGATTGAGGGCGTTGCCCAGCTCATACCGAGCCCAAGCCATCTTGGGGTCGCTGGCCAGCGCACTGTCAAAAAACGCCCTGGCCTGCTCAGCATCTCCGCTGAGCAGCGACTGCATGCCGCGGGCGAACGCCTCGTTGACAAATTCGTCCGCGGAGATTTTTTTGAGGGCAATGCCGGCCGCGTAGGCCACATCCAGCTCGCTGGCGACCGCCTGCGAAAGACCGGACGCCAGCATCTCGATGCTGTCCGCCGCCAGCGTGCCGCTCTGCACCGGATTGCTTGGGCTCGCCAGCTCGTATCGAATCTCATAACCCCCGCTGCCGCGCGACACGCTGGCGAGCAGCAGGTGGTCGACGCCGGCCACGTCTGCCAGCGCGGCGAGCTGTCGGGCCGCGGGATCCGCGCGGGTAATGCCGCGCCGGCGCAGCGCGGAACGAACGCGGGCAGCGCTCATCACCTGCAGCGAGGTCCGGTCTTTGACCGCGTCGCCGAGCATCGAGGCTAAGCCCAGCTCAGCCCAGTCGATGTCGCTGTCGGCGGCAACGGCCAGCGGCGCAACCGCCAGCGTCGCCGGGGCGGCCGCCTGCTCTGGCCGCAGACCCAGCACCAGCGCAGCCAGGGCCAGCACGGCCAGCACCGCCCAGCGCCAGCGAGCGCTGCTGCGGGCTGTCGTGTTCCCTTGGGATGGCGCTTTCGGCGCCATAGGCCTTTCGTCGACCGAGGGCCTCAGCAGGTCTGCGCCCGCCCAGCGATAGCCATGGCCGTGTACCGTTTTGATGGGGTCTTCGCTGACGCCCGCCGCGCGGATGGCTCGGCGCAGCTTGGCCACAGCCTGAGAGATCGCCGCATCGCTGACAACCCGGCCTTCCCAGACCGCCGCCAGCAGCTGATCTTTGCTGACCAGCTCACCGTTGGCGGCGACCAGGCGCTGCAGCAGATCAAACAGTTTGGGTTCCAGGTCCAGGACGCTGCCGTCGATCGCCGCTTCGCGCCGACTTTGGTCGATCTGTAAACCCATGGACCTCACTGATCACGCCGCTAAGCCAAGCGCTAATTGTAGCAAGGAGTTTGGCGATCATCGGTGCCCTTGATGCCCTGCTGGGCAGCCGCTGAATTGAGCCCTCCATGACACCGGCCCTGCGCCGGTCATGGGATCGTCACAAATCCATTAGCTTTCCGTTGAGACTTCGGACCGCGAAGCCCGGATGATCGTCGGCATGCTTGCGGGGAACAGCGGGCTTCCGACGGCACCCGCCGGCTTCAGGGATGAGCTGCAGGCAGGCGGTTGCCACCGGTTCTAAAGGGGCGAAACCGGCACAGGGAGGTGCCGGATTCTTGGCGCCCACTCCCGGGCCCGCTCTTGGAACGTGCGGCGTGTTGGCCCCTTCGGCCAGCGACCCCTAGAGATGGCGGCGTGGGGGAACCACCGTATTTCCCAGCAGCAGTCCCGCAACCAGCGCCGCCAGCACCGTCGCCACCGCCACCGCGGCGGCGAGGCCGTCGTTCACGTTGTCGGAAAACATCAGCGTCAGCGAGCGATAGCCGAGGGAACCGGGAACCAGCAATATCACCCCTGGCAGACGCATAACCGAGGCCGGACGGCGGAGCACGCGAGAATACAGGTTGCTGAGCGCCGCAACCGCAAAGGCGGCAAAAAACACGCCGACATCAGCGCCCAGCGCTCCGCCCGCGAGCTTGTTCACCGTAAACGCCAGCAGTCCAGCCAGTGCCATCGCCGGATAGTCCGAGCGGCGGGCTTTGAACAACACGCCGAAAGCCACTCCGACCAGCACGATGGAAGGCCAGGTGAACCAGGGTGAAGACACGGGATCCACCACCACCGTCAGCTGAGTGAAGCCCAGCAGGTTCATCAGCTGGGTCGCCATCACCACGCCCAAAGCCAGCTTGACCAGCCCTACCACCGCCCCGGCGAAACGCGCGGTGCCGGACGCCAGATGTCGAGTCGACAGCTCCGTGATCGCCATGGTCAGTGACAGTCCGGGCATCAGCACAATCAGCGCGCCGACGACAATATGCGGGACGTTCGAACCGCCGAGCCAGGTTGCACAGACATAGGCGAGCACCGTCACCACAAACGCAGCGATCGGTTCAAAGCTGCCCAGCTCGAGCAGGCGAGCGCTGCGAAGACTGAAAAAGCCGGTCAGCACCGCCAGCCCGGCGGCCAGACCGATGTCGACCCAGTTGCCGCCCAGCAGGCCGGCCACGGTCATGCCGACGATCCCCCAGGCGGTCAGGACGGGCAGTGGTGATGCGGGCACCGGCAGCGCAATCTGCTTGAGCTCTGCGGCACCGTCGGCGACGCTGAGACTCCCGTCTGCCACCGCTTCGCTCACCGCGTCCACGGCACACAGGCGTCCCAGATCGTCCTCACCCGGATTGAGGCGCAGCAGCTGAGTCGGCAGCAGGACGTCGTCAGGGTCGGCGCCAACCTCGCGAAAGGTCAGGAACATGCTGGTTGGCGACGAGAACACCTCCACCTCGAGACCGAGCCGCTCACCGACGCTTTTAACAGCGCCCTCAAGACGGTGCGCACCGGCGCCGTATTCGTGGAGCCGCTGGGCCATGAGGCGCACAAAGCGAACCGAGGCGGTGGGCTGATCGGTCACGTGCGGTCAGATCTCGGGTCGGTGACGGTGATCGCCACCTCGCGTCCGAGCATGGCCGCCGCTCGGTACGCGTAAGTTATGCCCCGGCTTTTGCTGAACTCCTCCAGCGCGCGGTGCTCGTGATCGCGCCAGCCCGCAAAACCCATGTAGTCGTCAAAGACGATCACCGTGCCTTCCCGCAGCAGCGGCGCAAAGGCGTTCAGCACCGTCAGCGTCGAGCTGTAGAGGTCGCAGTCGACGTGCAGCAGGTCCAGTGGCTGGTCCTGGTCGCTGACAAAAGCTGGCAGGGTTTGGTCGAACCAGCCTTTGTAGAGCAAGACGTTGGCGGGTACCTGCGGCAGCTGCCCGCCCGTACTGTAGGCGCCCTCCGGTTCACCGACCTTCCACGCTTCGGGCAGGCCGGCGAAGCTGTCAAAGCCGTGCACCCGGTCCCGGCGGGCAGCCAGCAGGCGAATCGAGCGGCCCCAGAAGACGCCGCACTCCACGCACAGCCCGCCCGTCGGCGCGTTTGCCAGCGCCCAGTCGAGCACGTTTGCCGGAAATGCCAGCCACGCCAGGTCGGGTTGCGGCAGCAGGTGGGCCATGCCGTCCATCGCGTCTGACCAGGGCGGCGACGCGGGACTCGGTGCAGCAAGGGTGGCCGGTGCGGCCGCTGCCTCCACAGCCCAGGCGACCGCCTGGCAAAACGGCGAGGCGTCCAGCCGGCGTGCTGCGTCACGTGCCTCAACCGTGCGCCCGGCCGCCCACAGCAGCAGCACCTCGTAGGCGGCCAGCGCTCCGGAGTCAGGGCTCCGTTGGCGCCAGAACGCCACCAGCTTGGCCGCCTCGCTGAGGTTGCCCAGCGCCAGCAGCGCACGCAGCAACGCCAGGATGTCCCGCTCCTGCCCATATCGTGCGGCCCCCGCGAAGCTGCGCGTGGCGGCGCCGTACCTCCCGGAGCGCCAAAGATCCTGCCCCTGCTGTCGCAGGGCCTGAAGCGTATCGTCCATGGCGGCGGATTCTAACCGGTTCAGGCTATAGATCAGTGCGCTGTCCCGCAAATAACTTGCGTTCAGAGCGTTGAGGACGCGCCAGGGCAAGGCGCGTGGCGCCGGCAATGGCCGTAGCCCTTGCCAAGCCATGCAACGCGGCCATGGTGCGTCCTCAACGCTCCCGCAGGGCCCATCCCACAACGGCTGTGGGGGCGTTACGAACCTTGGCCATGGAATGACCATGGCGCTGCGGCTCGTGCCTTCCCACAGCCGTTCTGGGACGGGCTGAAGCGAAAGTTATTTGCGGGACAGCGCACTAGTCTTCAAGAAGCTCGCGCAGGCTCTGCGCGACCCGCTCCATGACCTCGGCCATCTGTTCGACCTCCCCCGGGCTGCAAACGCCGAGCATGTGGCTGACCACCGCCTGCTGCACCGGCCGGCTGCGCGCGACGAGCGCCTCTCCCTCATCGGTGAGAAACAGCTCCTTTACCCGGCCGTCGGTGGCGCAGGGCCGGCGGCTGACCAGGCCGTCGCGCTCGAGATCGCGCAGCAGCATGCTCACGTTGCTGCGGGCCACGAGCAGCCGATCCGCCAGCCGCTGCTGCGTCAGGCCCGGGCGGCGGGCGATGTTCATCAGCACGTCATTTTTGGGGATGGAAAGCTGCAGCGGTGCGAGCGCGCGCGTCAGTGCCTTCTCACAGAGCGCGTAGGTCTTCACGACGCTCAGCCAGGCGGCAAAATCATCGCGATGTGGATCGGGTTGCATTTCGTTCATACCTGAACTATATTGTTCGTGTCTGAACAAACTGTAACAGGTAAACACCATGGCAACCAGGATTCCTGGCACCCTTGCACCACCAACCAAGCCGCAGCTGCTGCTCGAATCCCGAGCCGCGCTCGACGTGCTTCGCATGATGCCGGTCCTGGCCGGGGCGCGCCTGAGCGCTCCAAAAGACAATGCCGAGCAGCCGATTATGGTGATTCCGGGGTTCGGCTCCGGCGACAGCTATACCCGGCCGCTAAGATACTTCCTTACACGCCTGGGCTATCCCGCCGTCGGCTGGGGGCTGGGCAGAAATCTGGGCGGGCTCGATGTGGATCATCAGCAGTCCGACGTATCGGAGCGCTGGGACATGCCGCGGCTCGAACCCTACCGCCGTGAAGCTGGCGTGCCGTACGTGATCGACCGGCTGGTTGAGCGGGTGACCGAGTTTCAGCAGGAGTTCGACAGGCCCGTCACCCTGATCGGCTGGAGCCTCGGTGGCTTTATGGCGCGGGAGGTTGCGCGAGATTTTCCTGAGCTGATCGACCAGGTGATCACCATGGGGTCACCGACGGTCGGCGGCCCAAAGTATACGGCCGCCGCTGACTGGTTTCGCCAGCGCAAAATCAATCTGGACTGGATCGAGCGGGAAACCGCCAAGCGGGAGTCAACGCCGATCTCGGTCCCGATCACGGCGATTGTCAGCCGCAGCGACGCCATCGTCGGCTGGGGCGCCGCGCAGGATCAAACCAGCCCGAGTGTCCGGCATATTGAGGTCTCTGCCTCACACCTCGGGATGGGCTTCAACCCCACCATCTGGCGCCACATCCGCGAAGCGCTCGCGCGGCGCGGGGGTGACAGCGCGGAGCGACAGGCCGCCTAGCCCGATTCACGCGGCCGCTCCTGTGGCCGCGGTGGGTCTTCCGGCCCAAGATCCCGTAGAGCGAGGGGTCTTGTGTCCGCGTGCACAGCGTGCGTTGATAGGGGCTCGACCGAACGCCCCTATTGAGACCATGGCAAAAATTATGGTTTTCCAGCACGTGGCGGCCGAACCGCTGGGCACGCTGGATGCGCTGATTCGAGCCCGCGGGCATCGGATTCGCTTCGTCAACTTCGAACGGGACCCCGCCGCCACCGTCGACGTCACCCGCTATGACGGACTGATTGTCCTCGGCGGGCCGATGATGGTGGCTGATCGGCACCGCCTGCCCCACCTCCAGACCGAGATTAGCGCCATCAGCGACGCCCTCGATGCGGAGCTGCCGGTGCTGGGAATCTGTCTTGGCGCCCAGCTCCTGGCGCATGCGCTCGGGGCCAGCGTCGGCCCGCTGCCGCGGCCGGAAATCGGCTGGTACCCGCTGTCCCCAACCGCCGAAACTGCCGGGGACCCGGTGCTCGGCTCGCTGGACCAAACCTCGCCGATCTTCCAATGGCACGGTCATGGCTTTGACCTCCCCCGGGACGCGGTCCATCTGGCCAGCACCCCCGATTGCCCCAACCAGGCCTTTCGCTACGGCAACGCGTACGGATTCCAGTTTCATCTGGAAATGGATCGAGCCCTGATCCATCGCTGGCTGCACCTGCCGGCCTACCAAGCGGAGCTCAAGCACGCGGCGGTGGGCGGGGTTGACCAGATTCAGGCGGATACCGAGCGCCACCTCAACGGCATGAACGCGATGGCGGACACGGTATTCAACCCGCTGCTCGATCGGTTTGGTCCGCCCCGGCCGCGGGTCTCGCTGCCGTCGCGCTAGCTAGTGTCCTGTTTGAACAGTTCGTTGCGTTTCAGAGCCCCGTTGGGCGCCAAGAACAAGGCGCATCGCGCCGCCAATGGCCGACGCCCTTGGCAAGCGATGCAACACGGTTATTGGCGCCCAAGGGGGCTCCCTTCGGGCGCGACCCACAAGGCCTGGAGCGGCGTTGCGAGCCTTGGCCAGGGAACCACCCTGGCCGGCGGCTCGCGCCTGACTCCAGGGCCTTGTGGACACGCGCTGAAATACAACGAACTGTTCAAACAGGACACTAGTCCTGTCGGACTGCTTCAGCCTGAGAAAGCGAGCAGCCGGCAGACTTCCTCGTGCAGCAGCCCGTTGGTGGCCAACACGGAGGTGGAATCGACGGTGATCGGGCCACCGCCCAGCTCAGTCATGGTGCCCCCAGCCGCTTCGACCACAACCTTGAGCGCCGCAATATCTAGAATGTTGACGTCCGACTCAACCACCACATCGATACGCCCTGCCGCCAGCAGGTGGTAGTGATAAAAATCGCCGTAGCCGCGAATTCGATCGGTTCGGCCGATCAAGGTGGCCAGCGCCGGCCACGCGTCGCTGGCGGCCAGGGACTTGAGGTTGCCGGTCGAAACGGTCGCCCGGCTGAGCTCATCGATGGTGCTGACCGCTAGCGGCTCCCCGTTCAGCCACGCCCCCTGACCGGCCACACCCCAGGCGCGCTCTTCAAACAACGGCGCGTTGGATACGCCGACCACCAGCTCGTCGGATTCTGCCAGGGCAATCTGAGTCGAGAGAAAAGGATAGCCGCGCACAAAGCTCTTGGTGCCGTCGATGGGATCGATCAGCCACAGGCTGTTGCTGCCCTGATTGCCCTGCCGGCCGGTCTCCTCACCAAAAAACCCATGGTCCGGGAAGGCGTCCGCAATGATCGAATAGATGGCCTTTTCGCAGGCCACATCCGCTTCAGTGACCGGGCTCAGGTCAGCCTTGTGCCGCACCGCAAGGCCTTTTCGGTAGCTGTCGCGGATGATCGCTTCGGCCGCGTCGGCGGCGCGGATCGCGCACGCGAGCCGGGGGTCTTCAACGTTCATGAACTCATTTCCTTTGTCTTAGGCTGGAACCCCGTTGGGTCTCAGGTTCCCGAGGTAGGCTTCAGCGGCACCAGCGGGCCAAAAATTTCCAGCCGAACTTCACCCGACGGTTCGGTGCGGCCCAGATAACTCAGCGCCCGCCGCAGCGCGACATCGCCGCTGCGCGCTGACACCAGCGCTCGAACCCGATAGGCGCGATTAGCGATAGAAACCTCACCGGCCAGCGCCAGGGGCCCGCCTTCGTCCGCCAGCGTGCCGCTGATGCGTCCATTGCTGTCGGTGGTCCAGGACAGCAGCAGATCACCGAGGGCGCTGCGCTGGTCGACGCTGACCACCGCGTCGCGCCATCGCGCGGTGCCGTCCAGCGCCACCAGCCAGCCTTCGCTGTCGACCATCGCCCGATCGATCTTTAGATCAACCGTACCGGCCAACCGCAGCGCCGGCTGATTGATAATCTGCTGCAGCCATAGCGCCGGCAGCGTGATCTGGGCGCCGCTGATCAGCATCGTGCCGTCAAAATTTCGCTGCAGCACAAGCTGCCCGCGGAGCGGAGGTCCTTCAAGCTCGAGCTCCAGCCGCGGTCGAAATGCAAGCAGCGGCAGGATGGCGACACGCCACCGAACCGCTCCGGCCGGCCAGCGATCCCAGCTCGTCTGGACCGCCCGACCCTGCCAGAGCGATCCGCTTACGCCGCTTAGTGCCAGCGGCGGCAGCTGGCTGGACAGCAGCCGGGGGGCGAGCGACGCGGGGAGTTGAATCGCCAGCGCAAGCAGCAGCAGGGCGGCCACCCCGACTGCCCCCGCCAGCCAGCGACGCCTCATTCGCCCAGCGGTTCGGCCAGCAGCAGGCGAACGTTGACCACGCCGGCAATGCCGGCCTGATCGATGCTGGCCTCGGCTACCGACACGCTATGCCGCTTCTGCAGCACGATCAGCCACCGCAGCATGGCGTCAAAGGGCGCGTTTTCGAGCCACACCCGCAGCTCTCCGCCGGCGCCCGGTTCGGCGCGACGCCAGGATTGACCCAGGCCTGCACCGCGGGCTGAACTCTCAGCGAGCGCCAGCAGCGACTGCCCACCGCGGCTCACAGGCTGCGCGGCGTCACCCAGCCGCTGAATCTCGGCCGCCGCCGCCCGCATCCACGGCAGGTCGTCACTGAGCTGCGTGACGCTGCTGCTCAACGTCTGGCGCTGCTGCGTGAGGGGCCGCCAGGCGGCCAGCCAGATCACGAACACCGCCAGCATGATGCCCGCCAGCCAGACCAGCTTTTTCTCGCGGGCGTTCATTGTCGCTGGTCCCCGCCGATGCGCATCCGGACCCGCGTGCCGTCGACCACCGTCTCGCTAGACTCGATCACCACCGGCACCGGCGCCTGGCTGCTGATCTGCTGGCGCAGGTTTTCGACCTGGTCCAGCGACCCGGCCGTCAGATCCAGCACCATGCCGTCCGAACGAAAGTTGATGGAGGCGAGCTCTACGCGGTCACCCGCTACCAGCGCGGGTCCGACGATTTCGAGCAGATAAAGAAAGCCGTCCTCGGCGGCACCGCGCGCGCCCTGCAGCCGACCCAGGGCAGCACTCAGCTGGGAGCGATAGTCACTGCCGGGCGCTACCTGATCCAGCGCGGACCCGGCAACCTCGCCAGCGACGCCCTGCAGGGCCTGAAGCTGCTCGGACAGCGCCCGTACCTCGAGGTAGCGGTTGGCGAGCAGCAACACGCCCGCTGCGGCTCCGGCGATCGCAGCCCAGCGCCACAGTCCGCCGATCCTCGCCGCTACATCGCCGCGTCCCTGCCACTGCCCCTGCAGCAGATTGAGTTCGGGTGCGGAGATGGCCGCCGCCTGATCGTTCGGCCAGCGGCCCAGCTCAAGCGGCTGACGCGTCAGGCCCGGCGCGCCGGACCAGCGGCCGCCGGGATCCGCCACCTGAACCTTTGCGAGATCGGGCTGCAGGGACAGCAGCACGTCGAGATCGCTTAAGTTCGCCTCAAACGCCTGCGCCGCGCCGACCCGAACGAGGGCGCGATCGTCTTCGAGCAGCACGTTGGCCTGGTCTTCGGCGGTCGGTGTTGGCAGCAGCAGCGGTTCGGGAAGCAGCACGTCGGGGCTCAGGCCGGCCTCCGCCAGCGCGTCCATCCAGCCGGTCATACGATCGCGGGCCACCGCGGCGGCGAGCCAGGTGCCGCTATCCAGCTTTGCCCCGAGCGCAAAATGGTAGTGATCAACGTCTTCGACCAGCTGCTCTTCCAGCGCAAACGGCAGCGCCTGACGCAGCCGCTGACGACTGCCTGCAGGCAGCACAACGCGCGCAATCGTGACGTCCCGCCCAGGGACCAGCACCAGCAGCGGCGCACGACCCTGCTCGGGCAGCGTGCTTAGCGGCCCCTGCCCGGCACCGTGCTGGGGATGCCACCAGCGCGGCGATTCACCGGCCAGGGACAGGATGATTTGATCAGCCGCCAAGAATCATCCTCGCGGCGGGCGCTTTGCTGGGTTGATGCATGGTGCTCAGTTTACCCCGACTGCTGCGCCGCCACCGCATACCCGCGGCTATAGCGTTCGGGCGCGCGCCAGCGAACCGTAAACCGATTGCCCAGCTGAACGATCAGGCTCTGAAAGCGCCGCGTTCGTCCGTCGATCTCGATGAGGCCGCGCGCCAGAAAGTGTTGGCTGTCCAGGCTCAGAAGTTGCTGCTGAAAATAGGTGATAAGGGTTTGCTGGAAGGGCCGTACCTCCGGGTGATTGAGGAACGCGTTGATCGACTCAAAATTGGCGCGGCCATTTTGAAACAGCGACTCTGCCACCGGCCGGGTGATCAGGGCATCGATGGACATCAGCACCGGCACGGTGGCGGTATTGACGTTGATCGGCGTCACCTGAGAGGCCGCGGGCAAAACGCTGACGTGAGGCTCGAGCGCGTCGAACACCGGCGGGGTCACGCCGTCGATCAGGCGCAGCTCAGATAGATCCACAAAAGGGGCGTTGGCGGCGCGATACGGCGGCTGACGGCGGCCATAGCTGTCGTCTTCCGCGCCGTCCCGCTCGTTGGTACTGTCAGCGTCGATCCAGTCGACGCAGCGCCGCGCGATCGCCGGATCGAGCGCCAGCGCCGTCAGCAGCCGCTCGAACTGCGCGATCCTCGCCGACTGGCGAACGCCGTCCAGCACCAGATTGTTGAGATTGAAGCGGCCGTCCAGGTCCGTCATGCGACCGGTCAGGCGCCCTTCGTCCAGCGTGATGACGGGCAGTTCGCTCGCCCAGGGCTCGACGTAAGAGTCGCGCCCGGCGGACTCTTGAGCGTCCAGGCGCAGCGCCTCGATGGCCCAAAGTTCGAGCCCCCGAGCGTATTGATAGCCTCGCTCCACGGCCAGCAGATTGCCCGTACGTCGGATGTCTAGCTGCATGCGCTGCGCCATGGAGACAGCGATGATCGACGCCAGCGAAACAATCAGCAGCGCCGTCACCAGAGCAACACCACGCTGGCCGGTCACCGCCGCACACCCGCGACGGTATCCAGGGCAAACACTCGGGTGATCGCGCCAAATTGTGGGTGCTCCAGCTCCACGCGCAGCGCGTCGGGCAGCGCCGGCGCGGGCCCGCCATTGGCCGGCGGCCAAACGTCGAGCCAGCGGCCGTTACGGTGATACGTGATCGACAGCCGCTCCAGCCCGTCCAGGAGCTCCCGTTCGTTAACCGGCGTGGCCGCCGAGCGATCGAGGCTCGCCCACTGCAGCCGCGTCAGGGTGCCGCGCTGCCAGCGATACTCCACCCTTTGCAGGCTGGATCGTGGCGCTGCCGCCGGGTTGGCCCAGCCGGCTCGCGTCAGCGCGATGGCGCGACGCGTCCCGAGCAGTGAGGGCACCGGATCGCCGTATTGGTCTCGCACCGGGCGAGCCACCGGGTAACGGAAGTCCTGTTCGATCAGGCGGATCGCGCGCTGCAGGTCCGCCCGCTGCTGAGCACTTTCCTCAAGCGCCTCGCCGGCGCGCAGGGAGCCGCCTAACCCCCCGTAGGCCATCACCGACAGGGTGGCGAACACCGCCAGCGCGACCACCAGCTCCAGCAGCGTGAAGCCATCGGACGCTGGGCGAGGAGCAAAGGTCCTCATGGGCCCGCCACCGCGCCCACGGCGCTCGGCGCGGGGCCCGCGACCGCCTGGGGCATGAAGCCAGACAGCGAGACCACCTGCTGCTGGCGCCGCGAGTCGGCAAACACGGCGACGTCCAGCCGCAGAATCGAGTCGACTTCGGTCTGCGCAACGTTCATCTCCCAGTACCAGCGCTGGCGCCCCATCGTGGTCTGGCCCTGACGTCGGCCGACGTTGAGACCGGTCGGCTCAAGCCGGGCCAGCTCGATCGTATTGCTCGCTACCCAGCCGGCGAGCGTCAGCTCGTCCAGGGCCATCGCGGACTGAGCGTGCTGGACGCCCAGCCGGGAAATCGCTGCAAGGCCCACGGACACCACGACGAGCGCGACGAGCACTTCGAGCAGGGTAAAACCCCGCTGACTAGCCGGCATCGTCGGGGACCAGTCTGCCGCGATCGTCGATGGTCACGAGCATCCGGACGGCGTCTGCCACAACGGCCGCGCTGAACTCACTGATTTCGCCCGCCGAATCACAGACCACCTCCGGCACGTCGGCCAGCTCCGAGCGCGCCTGCGGCAGCGATACCTCCAGCGTCAGCGGGGGCTTCAGCGCCTGGGGCTGGAACAGCTTGTCTTCCCGAGGCACCCAGGCTTCGCCGTCCCACCAGTAGAATTCGTAACCTTCTTCGACCAGCCGAACGCCGCCTTCACGCCCGAGAAGCACCGACTCCTCGCAGTGTTGATTCACCAGGTGGATCAGCAGGCGACGGGCGTCCGCCGCTTTGGCGGCAGGCCCGGCCAGGGAGCTGGACAGCAGCATGACGCCGGCCAGGACGGCCATGATGATCGCGACGACGAGAACCTCAAGGAGGGTAAAGCCGGCCTGCTTTCGTGGCCGAAAGATCATGGTTACTGCTGCCAGTTGCCGATGTCGGCCGCCAGCCCCTCACCGCCCGGCTGGCCGTCCGCGCCCAGGCTGTAGATATCGACCTCGCTGCGGCTGCCCGGGTTGGCGTAACCGTAGTCGTTGCCCCAGGGGTCTTTGGGCAGCCGCTTGAGGTATCCCCCCTGCTTGTAGTTTCGGGGCTCAGGGTAGCCGCCGGGCGCACTGACCAGAGCCTGCAGGCCCTGCTGAGTGCTGGGATAAAATGTGTTGTTAAGCTTGTAAATCTCCAGCGCCTGCTCCAGGGTGCGGATATCGGTCAAAGCGGCCTGCCGGCGCGCATCGTCGGTGACCCCGCCCAGGTTCAGCACTACCACCGAACTCAGGATTCCGATGATCACCACCACAACCAGAATTTCAATCAGGGTGAAGCCCCGGTTTTTACGTTGTTGCATAACAGCCCAGGTCGATCGTTTGGAGGCCTCAACCATACTTGAGAAGGACACCCCGCGACAATGAGACGTCAGCGGCTTTTCCTGGCCGATGCCCCCGCCAACGGCGGCTGGACGCTGCCAGAAAAGCGGGCACACTACCTGCGCCGCGTGCTGCGCCTGAAGCCCGGCTACCAGGTGACGGTTTTTAACGGGCGAGGACAGCAGTGGCAGGCGGCGCTGGCCGACGCGACGGGCCAGCGCCTCGAGCTGCTGGAGGACCTCGGCCTGACCCCGGAGCAGGGGCTGGGGACGCTGCTGATTCAGTGCGTCGGCCGCGGGGAGCGGATGGATTATGCGCTGCAGAAAGCGACGGAGCTGGGGGTCCGTGAGGTCATGCCCGTCAGCTCCGAGCGGACCGAGGTGCGGCTGTCCGGTGATCGCGCCCAGCGACGCCTGGAACACTGGCAGGCGGTGGTGGTCCAGGCCTGCGAACAGTGCGGCCGCAGCTGGGTGCCGCAGGTCCAAGCCTTAAGCGCGCTGGACGAGGCGCTCTCCCAGATTGACGCTAGCTACGATGTTCGCCTGGCGCTGACGCCGGATGGGGACCCGCTGAGCCGTGGTCAGTCAACACCGAACGGTCTGGCGGTGCTGATTGGGCCGGAAGGTGGACTGAGCGACGCGGAGCTGAGAGCGGCGCAGCGTCAGGGGTTCGCCGCAACCGCCTTGGGCCCGCGCGTTCTGCGCACCGAAACCGCCGGCCCGGCGATGCTGGCAGCGGCCCAGGCGCTGTGGGGGGATTTTGCGGCCTAGTGGCCTAGTGGGCTAGTGGGCCGCTTGAAAAGAAAGGTAAGTTCAGCGAGCGTGTCGGGCGTCAGGCCAAGGCCCAAGGTCAAGGCGATGGGTCGGGGTCATAGCCGTAGCTATGGCCGCGGCGGATCAACGCCGGCATGGCGCCTGACACGCTCGCCCTGCGGGTCGCCACCTGGGCCCGCCTGGCGGCGTTGCGAGCCTTGCCAAGGGCTGCGGCCATTGGCGGCGGCTCGCGCCTTGCCAGCCAGGCCCAGCTGGCGACTGAAGTCACCTTTCTCTTCAAGCAGCCCACTTGCGCTACTGCATGGAGTCCGGGAGCCGGACGGCCAGGACTTCTCCCCGCACACACTCGGTCTCGCCAACGTTCACGGTCACGTTGACCCGCACCTTTCGTTCACCGATCTCCAGCGGACGCGCCCGCAGCTCCAGCTCCGGCCCGAGCGGGGTTGGCTTCAGGTAGTTGACGGTTAAGGATCCGGTGACAAAACGCGGCATCTCCTGTCCATGGTCATCGCTTCCAAGAGACGCCGCGGCGGCCGTGCCAACCCCGTGGCAGTCAATCAGGGACGCGAGCAGGCCACCGTACACAAAACCGGGGACCGCCATGTGCTCGGGGCGAGGGGTGAAGCGTGCGACCCACTCGTCACCTTCAGGAATGCTGCGGACCTTGAGCCCGGATTTGTTGTTCCGGCCGCAGCCGTAGCAGTAGCTGACCGATTCCGGATAGCGGTCCTGAACCGCCTCGGGCGTGGTCACAAAATTCCCGCCAACCGCTCTTCGATCCCGTCCAGATCCGGGACAAACGCTGCCTCGTCGTTCACGCTTACGACGTGGCTGACACCCTCCGGCAGGTCTTCCTGATTGCCCTCGAGCAGCAGATTTTCCTCCGTGATGGTGGTCAGCCGGGGAAAACCCTGCGCCAGCAGCGCCATGTACGGCATGTTGGCGCTGCCGCCCAGCGCCTTGAGAATGGCCACTTTGGCGCCGGACGTGTTTTCGTTGGCAGCCTGCCCGGCCATCAGCGAGAACGACACCAGCGGAATCCGCCAGCCGCGCCAGGTGATGGTGCCCAGCACCCACTCCGGCGCGTCAGCCACCGCCTGGGGATCACCGTAAGTAATGACTTCGGACACGGAGGCGTTGGGCAACAGGATTTTGGCGTCGGTAAGGGGAATCATGACCCCGCGAATATCTGCCGCTAGCTGGACCATGGCGTTATCCCTCGTTGATTGGTGCTGTTCATGCTAACCGCTCAGCCGCTGATTGAGCTGGCGGGCCAGCTGCGCCGGGGGCAGGGTGTGGTTTACCGGGCCGTCACGCATAGCGCCCTCTACCATCGAGGCCACCACGCAGGATTCTGGGTCCTGAACCCAGAGCTGACCGCCCGATTCCCGGATCGCGCTGGCGCCGGCAACGCCATCACTCGCCATGCCGGAGAATATGATGCCGTGCAGGCGCGAGCCGTAGCGCTCCAGCAGGCCGGCGATCACGTCGTCGATGCAGGGTGAGTACTGCGGCGGCGTTGGATAGTCGCTCAAGACCACCCGGCCTGCGGCGTTGAAGCTCATTATCTGACCCACCGGCGTCACCAGCACCTGGCCCGGAAGCAGGGTCATCCCGCTGCGGGCCAGGCTGACGGGCAGTGCCGACACCTGGTTCAGCTGCTCGGCCAGCGAATCGACAAACTCCTGACCGATGTGCTGGGCCAGCAGCAGGGCCGCCGGGCATTCCGGACTGAGTTCAGCCAGAAAGCTCCGGACCGCCTCAGGCCCCCCGATCGAAGCGCCCAGCAGCCAGACCTCAAAGGTGTCATTGGCCGCCAGCGGCGCCTCGTCTGCAGGCAGCTGAGGATTGGGTGGGAGCCAGCGGCCGGTGCCGCTGATCTTGGCCGCAAGGTGGCGCAGCCAGCGGGCCCGGTCGGGGCCGTCAAGCTGGGCACTGGCGGCCGCATCGTTAATGACCAGCCCGCGCCGACCCTGCTCCGCCAGCACCTGTTCTAAGATGGCGGGCTTGCGATCCAGCAGCGGTTCGAGATTGAGCAGGAGCACGTCGGCGGGCAGCGCGTCGACGGCGCCCGCGGCAAATTCACTAAAGCGCAGCTCTGCGGTCAGTGTCGCCCCGGCGGCCGATACGGCCGCCACGAGCGCCTCGCGATGCGCGGCCTGCTCGTACAGCACGGCGACGGTCGTGGCAGCGCCCGAGACTCGGGAGTTGCTGGCCGTATTCGCCATCAGCCAGCCGCCTTCACCTCTTCCAGGAGCTCGCGTACGTTGCTCAGCAGCTCAGCTTCCTGATAGGGCTTGCCCAGATAGCGGTTCACGCCGATCTCCATCGCCCGATCCCGGTGTTTATCACCGGTTCGCGAGGTGATCATGATGATCGGCACCTGCTTGAGGCGCTCGTCGTTGCGCATGTGCGTCGCCAGTTCGAAACCATCCATCCGCGGCATTTCGATATCGAGCAGCATTAGGTCGGGCACCGCATCTTGAAGCTGTTCGACCGCGTCCACCCCGTCTTTCGCTGTGGTGACCTCCATGGCATGCCGCTGCAGCACGCGCGAGGTGACTTTGCGCATCGTGATCGAGTCGTCCACCACCATAATGGTCGGCGGCCGATCAACCTCTTGCGGCGCCGGTTCGTCGGGGGCCGCAGCCGCCTCGTCCGGCCCCAGCCGCAGGGCCGCTCCCCGGCGCACCAGCGGGCCGAGATCCAGAATCATGATCACGCTGCCGTCGCCGAGAATCGTGGCGCCAAAGATGCCGGGAATCGAGCTGATCTGTGGACCGACCGACTTAACGACAATCTCGCGGCTGCCTAGAACGGCGTCGACGCGAATGGCGGCCCGCTGATCGCCGATGCGCGACATCAGCACCGGGGTCATGTCGTCATCGGCGCTCTCGCGTCGCTCCAAGCCCAGCAGCACGGCCAGCTCCTTCAGCTGATACTCCTCGCCCGTATAGCTGTAGCTGGTTTCGCCTTCTTCTATGCGGCGGTCAAACTCATCCCGCTGCATCCGCACGACACCCTGGATACTGGTCAGCGGTACCGCAAAGGTGCTGTCGCCGACCCGCACCATAATGGCGTGGGTGACCGCCAGGGTGAACGGCAGGCGGATCGTAAACGTGGTGCCCTGCCCCTGGTTTGAGCTGATATCCAGCGAGCCCCCGAGCTGTTTGATCTCGCTGTTCACCACGTCCAGGCCGACGCCGCGGCCGGCAACCTTGGTGACCTCATCCGCGGTCGAGAAACCGGTTTCCAGAATGAATCCGTAGAGATCGCGGTCGGTGAGCTCGGCGTCCGGCTTGAGCATGCCGCGCTCGATCGCCTTGGCTCGGACCCGCTCGTGGTCGACGCCGCCGCCGTCGTCCGAAACGGTGATCACCACTTCGGTCGCTTCACGCGCAACGTTCACCTGGATCGTTCCTTCCGGCGTCTTGCCGGCGCGGTCTCGATCCTCCGGGCCTTCCAGACCGTGCGCCACGGCGTTGCGCAGGATGTGCTCCAGCGGCGCCGTGATGCGCTCGAGCACCGTGCGGTCCATCTCACCCTGAGCGCCACTCACACGAAGCTGCGCTTTCTTTTCCAGTTCAGCCGTGGTTTGTCGAAGAATCCGTCGCAGCCGCGGCACCAGCGAGTCGAAGGGCACCATGCGGGTGCGCATCAGCCCTTCCTGCAGATCCGAGTTGACGCGCGACTGCTGCAGCAGCAGCGTTTCGGATTGGCGCGTCAGATCATCCAGCATGCTCTGAATCGACACCAGGTCAGACACGGATTCAGCCAGGGCTCGGGAGAGCTGCTGAAGCGTCGAGAAACGGTCCAGTTCCAGCGGGTCGAAGGTCTCGTTGAGTTCCTCGGCCTCACGCTGGTAGCGCGACAGGATCTGCGCTTCGGTCTCGATCTCCAGGTTGCGAAGCTGTTCCCGCAGACGGGTCACCGTCTGATCGAATTCCACCAGGTTGAAGCGGAAAGTTCCGATCTGCTGTTCCAGGCGCGACCGATAGATGCTGACCTCGCCAGCGTAGTTCACCAGGTTGTCCAGCAGGTCGGCCCGGACACGGATCAGCTCCTGCTGCGGCCTAGCTGCAGGGGCACCGCTGCGCTGCGCCTGCTGGTCCAGGGCAGTCGGACGTTCGATTTCCGGTGCCACTTGGGGAGCGGGCTCCGGCTCGGCTGTCAGCTCAGCGTCATCAGCGGCAGCTGGCGTCTCATCATCCGCAGCCTCGACAACTTCCGGCTCTTCCTCGACTGCCGGCGTGGTTTCCGCCACCTCAGCGTCATCTGCGACCACCTCAGCGGCTTCCGAGGTCTCTGCTTCGGGCGAAAGCTCTTCCAGCGGGCGTCCGCTGAGCACCGCCTCGATGCGGGCAATCGACAGCTTGCCCGTGGGAATCGGCTCCCGGGAGGAAACCTGGTCGAGCATCTGATGCAGCTGGTCGAAGGCCGCCTCAAGAATCTCTACCGTCTGATCGGTGACCGAGATGCGGTCTTCGACCACCCCTTCGAACAGCGACTCCATGGCGTGACTGAGATCACCGATTGGCCCGAGGCCCGCCATGCGAGCACCACCCTTGAGCGTGTGCAGCTCCCGCTGGAGCTCAAGCACGGGTTCGTTGTTTTCGGCGTTTTCGCGCCAGTCGGCCATCTTGTGGTCCGACTCATCCAGAATCTCAGCGCCTTCCTGCAGGAAGATCTCTAGCAGCTCGTCGTCGATGTCGCCCAGGTCCTCGAGCGCAACGGTCTCGTCGTCGGGGACCGATACCGGCCCCTGCGCTTCGGCCATCTCCTCCCACGCTTCCAGATCGGAGGCGAGCTCAGCGATGGCTTCCGCGGCCTGCTGATCGGCCTCGTCCTCGGCGGACGGGGCTTCGACTGACGCCTCGGCCTCCTCGTCGACCTCGTCCTCGGACTCCGCCTCAGCCTGAGCTTCGGTCGTTTCCTCTAGCTCGGCTTCCGCTTCGACATCGTCGAACGTCGCCTCGGCCGCGTCTTCCGCGTCGGCGTCCTGGAGGGTCTCCTCGACGGACTCCGTTAGGCCTTCGGCGTCGTCAGCGGCGCTGTCCTCGAGCGAAGTTTCGCCAGCATCTTGATCGGCCTCCGGCTCGGCCTCGGCCACCGTTTCATCGTGAGCCTCGGGCTCGCTCTCATCCTCGACGGCCGAATCGTCCGCGGCGGCATCCATCGCCAGCTCGTCTGACGTCTCTGGCTCAGCTTCGATCTCTTCGACGGCGTCCGTCGGCAGGCCCTCGTCGTCCGTTCCTTCGGCAGCGGCCTCCCCCGGCGTCGCCTCGTCAGCTTGCACTTCCGGCTCCACCGCCGCATCGACTGATGCGTCCTCGGATTCCGCTGAGTCGTTGCGGCCCACCGTCTCAGCGATCGCTTCGCTGTCTTCAACCGCGTCCTCTGCGGCAGCGAGCAGGGTTGTTTCGTCGAACGCCAGATCGCCCTCGCCCAGCAGCTCGGGTTCGCCGTCTTCGAGCGTGATGGTGTCCGCTTCGGTGGGGAGAACGGCATCGTCTGTGGCCGAGACCGATGCCGTCTCATCAGCACCACCCTCGAAGTCCAGGGAAGAAATCAGCTCAAGATCGTCTTCAAAACCGCCCTCAGGGATCGGCTGGTCGTCAGACGCCAGTTCGGACTCCTCATCCAGCAATTGATTGAAGCCGTCAGCCGACGGCAGATCGTCGCGCAACGACGTAAGCCGCTCGCTCAAGGGCCGGGTATCCGGCAACGAGAGCGCGTCGCTGTCCAAACCTTGGGTGACCTCGTCGAGGAGGTCGGCCGTCTCCTTGAGAGCGGCCAGACCCGACTCGCCAGGGGTGTCTTCGGCCGAGTGCAGCCGCTTGACGTACCCCTCCAGCGGGGCCGTTACGGCGGCGAGCTCTGGTAGCTCTACCATGGAGACCGCGCCATTCAACGTGTGGACCGCCCGCAGCAGTGGTTCGTGCACACGCTCAGGGGATTCGGCGTCCTGGTTGTCGTCCAGGTATCGGCGCAGCACCACCACGTGGTCGGCAATCTCGGTGCGCAGAATGTCTCGCAGCACCGGATCGATCGCTTCGCGGCTGGCGCTCAGCTCCGCCTCGGCCGGCGCCAGATCGTCCCCGGCGTCGGTCGTATCATCCAGCACGTCTTCCGGCACAGCCGCCGCTTCCTCCGCGGCTTCCTCCAGCGCCTCGGGCGGCAGACTGTCCAGGAGCGCATCGATGTCCAGCGCGTCGTCAGCGCTGAGCTCGTCGGCCTCGGTCGACGGCGAGTCGCCCGGCTCAGGTTCAGCCAAGCCGGCCGACTTGAGTTCGGCCATCGCGTCATCAGCGGCAACTTCGTTCAGGAAGGACTCCAGGTCGTAGTCGCCAACGTCATCCGCGGTGCGCTCTAGCCCGAGCACCGCGTCATCATCCAGCGTCAGCTCTTCGCCAAAATCGACCAGCGACAGGTCCTCGCCATCGCCGAGGGCCAGAATCGGGTCGTCTGCGGCTGCCACCGGCGCCTCATCCGGCGACGGCTCATCGCCCACCGAAAGCTCATCGTCAAAGTCCACCAGCGACAGCTCGTCACTCTCATCGTCCGCCGCCAGCGCGTCCTGCGCTTCTGCATCTTCGCCCTCGGCCACAGCCCCAGCCGGGACATCCTCAGCCGCCGAGGCTTCGTCGTCCAGCGGCACCAGCTCCAGGTCGTCCAGCCGGATCTTTTGCGTCGGCAGATCCGCTTCCTCGTCGGCTGACGCCTCAACATCGTCTTCGGCCTCTGCTACTTCGGCAGCCTCTGCCTCCGTCGCTTCACTCGGCAACGCTTCTGTGTCCGGGTCGGGCTCAAGCGTCAGGTCGCCCAGGTCCAGGTCGTCCAGCGACAGATCGTCGTTGTCCGGCGTTTCGACAACAGCGCCCCCCGGCTCTGTGGGCAGATCGTCGAAGCCCAGGTCGGAAACGTCAAAAGCCTCGTCCTGCTCAGCGGCGGTAGTTTCAGCTGCCGGCTCCTCCGACGCGGCCTCGGCCGCCTCACCCTCATCGCTGTCCCCTGGGGTGTCCGCCAGGAGATCGTCGAGACTCAGCTCTTCCAGTCCGAGGTCCGGTTCGTCGCTGACCGCCAGCTCCGCGGCTTCGCCGTCCGGCGTATCCAGATCGAGGAAGTCCAGGTCGAGCGGCTCATCACTCTCGGCGGGATCCCGAGCCTCAGGGGCCTCGTCGCCGACAGGCTCGGCGGTTTCGTCATCGGCCGCCAGCTCTTCCGGCTGCGGCTCGGGACGGCCGGTAGCGGTCACCGCCTCCAGCGACTGACCCTGATCAACACCCCCGTCATCTGGCTCAAGCCCCAGGTCAAACACGGCGCGACCCGCGTCATCACCCGCACCGCTCGGATCCGCCGCCTCTTCGCCCTCGAGGGGCTCCAGGGACAGCTCCAGCGGCGCTGAGGGCGCGGCGTTTTCTTCGACGACGTCCGGATCAGCTTCCTGATCGTCGACCAAAATCAAGTCGTCGTCCGGCGAGAACGACTCTTCCGCCGCCGCCAGCGAAGCCGCTGCGTCGTCGAGCATTTCCAGCTCGCCAACCCCGTCAGCCGGTGCAGCCTTATCGGCCTCGTCTTCCGCGTCTAGGTCGAGGTCCAGATCGAGGCCTTCGAAGGCGGCAGTAACCTCTTCAAGATCCGGCGTCAGGCCTTCCGCTTCCGGCGCCTCGGATATTTCTTCATCGTCCAGCTCAGCGGTCTCGCTCGCCGCCTCGAGCTCAATCGTCTCCGCGCTCTCCGCTTCGACGGACAGTTCAGCTTCAGCTGAAGGCTCGGTTTCAGCCTCAACGGCTTCAGCGTAGGCGGGCGCAGCTGCTTCGTCTGCCGGCGCGCCGGCCACATCAGACAGACTGACCTGTTCGCCCTCAGCCAGCCGTTCAGCGACCTGCTTGATGGCTTCGATGTCCTGCGTCGACCGGCCCTCTCCCTTGACGCCAGCAAGCAGGCCCGGGACCGCGGCCACGGCGTTGTCGAGCAGCTCAAGGACCTGCGGTGAGGTTTCGACGGTGCCGTCGATGATTCGATTGAACAGGTTTTCAATCTGCCAGCTAAATTCGCCGATTGTCAGCGCGCCGACGAGGCGGCCACTGCCCTTGAGGGTATGAAAGGTCCGCCGCAGCGTACCCAGCGCCTGCTCGTCTTCGGTGTCCGACCGCCACTTCGGGTAAAGCTCGTTCAGCGAGGCAAGCTCTTCCTCGACCTCTTCGATGAAGACGTCGCGGATCTCTTCGTCGATATCGTCGGAGATATCGGCAGGGCCGTCGGCAGCAGCCACCCGGGGGGCCGCCGTCAGCGCCGCAGCCGTTTCGATGTTTTGCGCCTCGAGCTCAACGGATTCCGCGGGTTCGAGATCGTCGGTGGATCGTTCGTCCGACGCGGCGGCTTCCGCTTCTGCCGGATCGCTTTCGCTGACCGCTTCATCAGCAGACGCCTGCGGTGGCTCGGGCGGCGGCGCTTCCTCGATGGGCTGGCTGCGCCGCTCGGCAATCGCCTCTTCACCGTAGTAGCCAAGCTGAGTCAGACTTTGGCGAGCAACTTCCAAAATTTTGTCGCGACCGGGCCGATGCTCCCGCACCGCCTCGAGGTAGTATTCGAGACTCGCTACCGCGTCAGCGATGGTGTCCAGATCTTCAGCGCCCGGAACGGTGCGACGCCGCAGCAGCTCAACCTCGGTGTAGGCCACGATGCCCCCGAGCAGCTCCGCCGCCTCGGTGAGATCGAGCATCTTGAGCGCGCCGACAATCTCCTCGAGCAGCGCCGGCGTGTCTTCGATTCGCTTGTGGTCCCAGGGCGCTTCGATGAACTCGACGATGTTTTGCTTGATGATCTGCAGGTTGCCGGAGGCTTCCTTCATCAGCGCGTCGAGGATGCGCCGGACCTCCGACCTCGGCAGCTCAGCGGCGCCATCGGAGTCGCCGTCTTCGCCTTCCTCATCAGGTGCCGGGACGGCGCCTTCCGAGGTGCTGCCCAGCTGGTCGATGTGGTCATCCAGCGAACCTTCCACGTAAAGCAGCGATCCGGCGATATCCAGCAGCAGCGGCTCGTCGATCGAAACGTGGCCAGCCACGATATCGGTCACTTTTTCGCGCTGTTCCAGCACCACCTTCCGCGGCACGCCAAGTCCGAGCATGCCCAGCGTATCGGCCACGCGATCGAGGGTCTCACCCTGCTCGTTGAAACCTTCGACCGTCAGATCGCCCCGCCGCACCTTGAGGTCCAGCGAGTCTTTGACCCGCATCAGATCTTCTTTAATCGCCCCGGAAACCGTACTCAGCAGCTCACGGTTGTGGCCCGACATCGCGCCCTGCGCGTGTTCGAGCTCCGCGGCCTGGGGCAGCAGCGCGGCGAGGCCATACCGCTCCTTGAGGTCTTCGATGAGCTGCGATCCGGCCCCGCCGTGGGCCGCGTAGTAGAGCAGCCCGCGGGTCAGCTCCTGCGCCTCGCCGGAATCAAAAAAGCTTTCACCCTTTAGCGCCAGCCCTTTTATCTGTCGATCGATCTTGCCGATGAGCAGCTTGAGCGCGCCGTTGGGTTTGACCGCACCCATGCGAAGACCGTCAAAGACACCGCTGGCCACCCACCAGAGACGACGACCGTCCTCGTGATGGGTCACCTGCAGCAGCTTGCCGCAGCAAGACTGGAGCCGTTCGATCAGTCCAAAGTCACCATCAGCTCGGAACCACTGAACCAGCGAGGCTTCGAAGGCTTTACGGATTTTTGCGGCCGCGACCCTCAGCTGTCGCTCGCCAAGCTCCGGACTGGGCGAGGCCAGCGAATCGGGCAGCGGCTGCGTCAGATCCGGGGAAAACAGCGCGGTTTCCGACAGCAGCTTTTGACCGCGCGCCGCGCGGAGATCGTTCAGCAGCGGTAGGAGTACCACCGGGATATCCCGGTGCCCGCTTTGCAGCCGCTCGAGATAGTCAGGAAGCTGGACGATGCCGCGCATCAGCATCGCGTACGCTTCCTCCCGGTCGGAGATCTCGTCCTCGAGAAGCTCAAGCGCAACCTGCTCCATCTCCTCGACGACCAGGGCCGCCCCGTAGAGCTCAACCATTCTCAGCGTGCCCTGCACCTGGTGCAGGTACGTTGCGCAGAAACGCATCTGACTCGCGTCGGTCGCATCCTCGACGTACGCTTCCAGCGCCTGCCGGGCCTGTTTCAGCGTCTCATCAAGCTCCTGCTTGACCCAGCTCAACGTGGTGAAATCGATGTCGTCCTGCAATCTCATGTTGAGCTGTCCTCGGCGATCGGGCCGGCGTCGCCGCGGCGGCGGAATGCCAGGGCGCGCCTGCTGTCGATCCGTTCCAGCAGCGGGTTACGCCACTGAGTCACTTCGCCAGGACCGATAATCAGGCAACCGCCAGGCCGCAGGCAATTCACCAGCTGGTCCAGAAACGCTTCGCGGCGAGCGCGGGGAAAATAGATCAGCACGTTCTGGCAGTAGATCAGTTCCAGGCCGCTCATCGGCTGGCGTTCAATGTCGAGCAGGTTGAGCTGCGCAAAACGGGTCCGCGCCCGCAGCGCCGCGTCGATGACAAACTCATCGACACCGTGAGCGCGGCTGTAGTCGCGATAGCCGGCGGGAATCTCGCGCTCGCGATCGACCGAGTAGACGGCGGCGTCCGCCACCTTCAGGGCCGGGCCGCTCACGTCGGAACCGGTAACGGCAAAGCGGAAACGCGGGCGAGCACGGCGCGCATAGTCGTCGATCACCATCGCCAGGCTGAACGCCTCTTCGCCGGTCGCGCAACCGACGCTCCAGGCATGAAACTCCTGCCGCCCGCCGGTGCGAGCCATGTAGGCCGGGAGAATGTGTTCGCGCAGCAGCGCCAGTGACGGCGTATGGCGAAAAAACCGGGTTTCGTGAACCGTGAGCCGATCGACCAGCACGGCCCACTCGCGCGCGCCGTTAGGACCGACCAGCCACTCGTCGTGATAACGCTCCAGGCTCACAAGCTTTAGCTCCGCCAGCCGGAGGCGTAGGTTGGTCTCGAGAAACTGGCGCCGGCTGGGCGGCACGACCACGCCCGTGCGCTGTTCTAACAGCCTTACCCAGCGGTCGAACTCGGCGTCATCCATCACGATCCCGTCGCCGGGTAAGACGCCGGGATTCATCATGATTTGAGCCTGTCCACTGATCATAGAGTCGTCGATTAACCAGCGCCGGATCAGGCCGGCAGCTTAAAGTCCGCTACCGAACGCCGCAGCTCCGCCGCCAGGTCGGCCAGGTGACCGATGCTTTCAGCGGTCTGGCTGGTACCGGCGGAGGTCTGGGTGGTGATTTCCTGAATCACGTTCATGGTGCCGGAGATGTTGGTCGCCGCCGCCGACTGCTGGCGCGCCGCCTCGGAGATATTCTGAATCAGATCCGCCAGGTCGTGTGACACTTTCTCGATCTCGCCGAGCGCCTCACCGGCGTCCTCCGCCAGCCGGGCCCCGTTGACCACCTCGGTGGTGGTTTGCTCCATCGAGATCACCGCTTCGTTGGTATCAGCCTGAATCGTCTGTACCAGCGTCTCGATGCGTTTCGTTGCGTTAGAGGCGCGCTCCGCGAGGCGCTGAACTTCGTCCGCAACCACCGCAAAACCGCGACCCGCCTCACCGGCTGAAGCGGCCTGAATAGCAGCGTTGAGCGCGAGAATGTTGGTTTGCTCGGCGATGTCGTTGATCAGCTCAACGATGTCGCCAATTTCCTGGGAGCTCTCACCCAGCCGCTTGATCCGCTTAGACGTTTCCTGGATCTGCTCGCGGATGTTGTCCATCCCGTCGATCGTCTGGCGCACCACGTCCGCGCCCTTGGCAGCGATCGCCACCGAGCGCTGCGCCACGTCGGCTGACTCGGCCGAGTTCTTTGACACCTCGTCAATCGACACCGCGATCTCGTTGATCGCCGCAGACGCTGAGGTGATCTGCTGCGCCTGGTGCTCGGAGGCCTCGGCCAGGTGCATGGCGGTCGCCTGCGTTTCCTGGGCGGCGGAGGCCACCTGCACCGCGGTTTCGTTAATGGTGGTTACCAGGGAGCGCAGGGCCTCAATCGCGAAGTTGATCGAGTCCGCGATCGCGCCGGTGATGTCTTCGGTCACCGTAGCCTTCACCGTCAGGTCACCCTCAGCGAGTGAGCCCATTTCGTCCAGCAGGCGAAGAATAGCCTCCTGGTTCCGCTGGTTCAGGTCCTCGGTGACCCGGAAGCGGGCACGCTGGTCGCGATAGAGGTACCACAGCAGCAGCGCGATCAGCAGGGCCGCCGCGGCACCGAGACCAAATCCGAGGATCGGCGAGGGAAACAGCTGTTCACCCTCGGTGAGCTCCTCATAACGTTCTTCCAGCTGCTGAGCGTCGCTGAGCAGCACGCCTGAGCCGAGTGAGATGCCGTCGGAAGCCTCCTTGGCACGGAATAGCGTTGCGGCGGCCTCGAGGATCAGCTTGGCGTTGGCTTCGACTTCGTTGAAGACCTGAAACACCGAGCCGAGCCGCTCCAGCGCCTCGGGATTCTGGATAGCGCGGATGCCGAGCTCCGGGCTGCCGTTGAGCAGGCCGGAGAGGATTCCCCGCAGCTGATCCACGTCTCGAGCCAGACCCTCAACGGCCTGGCTGGCGTTCATGGCACCGGACAGGATCTCGGCAATCCGCCGCAGCATCCGCTCCGCCACCTGCTGCTGCCCGGTGGCGAGATAAATCTGCTGGCGGTCAGCGTTAATGTCGGTAAGCACCTTGGCCACGTCGTCCAGACGCTCGCCCATCACCGGCACTTCCCTAGAGAACTGGCCCACCACTTGCGCCAGGTCTGTGACCTCACCACCGGCTTCCAGGATGGTTTGAGCGTCGGTCTTAATGCCCGCCCAGGTGGAATCCACCAGCTTGACGCGAATCTGCTCCAGCGATTCGTCTTTCGGCAGGGCCGTGACGCCGGCGTCGTTGCCCTCGGTCAGTGTTGTCAGATTGATCTGAATCTTGTCCCGGGTCTCGCGCAGCGCATCAAACGCCGCAAACGCGCCGCCCGCCGCCTCGTTGGCGAGCTTAGCGATTTGCTGCGACTGCACCTGAACTTCGGTAATGAGCGCCAGGTGTCGGCGCTGCTGTTCGTTGGCCTGGTTCAGAAAGACGAAGTTGGCTACCAGCAGCAGGATGACCGCCACCAGCAGCGCGCCGATCAGATACAGCCCGGTGTTGCTTTCCCTTGCCTGCAGGGTGCCAGCCGCTGCACTCATAGCGAGCACCTCACCCTGGCATCAACGTCATTGATTTCGCACATGATTCGTTCCCCTTGCTCAGGCCGCGGCCTGCATAAACACCGGATTGTTGACCAGGCGGGTAAAGTCGACCGCGCCCCAGAACTCTTCGCCTTTCAGATACTCTCGGGTCAGGTAGGGTGCAATCGCCTGCTCGGCGTAGTGCCCCGCCTGCGAAAGGTCCTCAACCAGAAAATGTCGCTGTCCCTGGACTTCGTCGATTAACAGGCCCACCACGCCGCCGCTCTGCTGTACCACCAGCACCCGGCTGTATTTGGTGTGAGTGGTGCGACCGCCGCCCAGGAACAGGCAAAAGTCGATGACCGGCACCAGGGTGCCGCGGACGTTGGCCACACCCATGACCCAGGCCTTTGCGCCGGGCACTACGGTGAGTGACGGCACGGTCAGAATTTCCACGATATCGCTGATTTCGCTAACCAGGTTCAGTCCAGCAACCTGGAACGCGATGCCGGACCATGTGCCTTGCGCCAGCGCCTGCTCCGGCAGGCCAACGGCGTGGATCAGCGATCGCTTTTCCACGTCGCGCAACGTGTTAAAGGGAGTATTGCTCACGCGGCCGCCTCCAGTGCACCTTTGATGGACTTGAGAAGCCGCGAGTCTTTGACCGGCTTAATCAGGTAGTCGACTGCCCCCTGCCGCATACCCCAGACCTTGTCCGTTGCGTTGTCCTTGTTCGTGACAATGACAATCGGGATATCGCGGGTGGCCGGATCGCGGCTGAGCTGCCGCGTCGCCTGGAATCCGTTCATGCCCGGCATGATGATGTCCATCAAGATGAGCTGCGGGCACTGCCGCTGCGCCATGCTGATGCCTTCTTCGGCATTTTGCGCGGTGGTGACGTCAAAACCGTGCCGTTCCAGCATGGTACGAAACACATGCAGGTCGGTCGGTGAGTCGTCGATGATCAATATTTGCGCCATGGTCCCCCCAGAGATGGCTTACGTCGACCTTTCCGAATCATCGACGTGACGTCTGATGGCGCCCAGCAGCTCGTCACGGGTGAAAGGCTTGGTCAGGTACTGTTCTGAACCGACAATTCGACCACGGGCTTTGTCGAACAGACCGTCCTTGCTGGACAGCATGACAACCGGGGTTGTCCTGAACACCCGGTTGTTTTTAATGAGTGCGCACGTCTGGTACCCATCCAGACGAGGCATCATGATGTCCACAAAAATAATGCTCGGCTGGTGGTCAGTGATCTTCGAAAGCGCCTCGAATCCGTCGGTTGCGGTCACGACATCACAACCTTCTTTTTTCAGCAGGGTTTCGGCAGTGCGACGGATGGTCTTGCTGTCATCAATGACCATCACTTTGAGGCCTTCCAGGCCAGATGTTTCCGGTGCTGCTTCCACGACTTTCCCCGCTTGGTTCACCGGCCACCACGCCGGCTAGGTTCGGCCTGTTTAACCAATGTTGAGTGGCGATGTCAAGTTATTTGCCTAAGTGTTTCAGACAATTAATATTTTACTTCCCGTGCAAGGGCCCGTTTTCGCTGCGTGGGCGGCCCCCAAAAAGCCGCAATCGCGAGAATCGGAACGGCGGCATCCAGCCTGCCGAATACTTGCACTCGCACTATATCACCGCGAGAATGCCCCGAATGTGAGCGTGCGCAAAATTTTGTAAACCCCTGGCGTCGCAGCGCGCCGCTCATAAGAAGTCCCGTTTTCGGATGACGAAACAGCAAAGGCAGCACTCGTGACCATTTCCCTCGCGGTTGTGATGGACCCCATCAGCGGGATCAACATCAAAAAAGACTCCACCTTCGCCATGCTGCTCGAAGCGCAGCGACGCGACTATCGAACCTACTACGTCGAACCAAGACACCTGTGGGTGGCCGACGGTGAGGCTTTTGCCCGGGCAGCACGGGTCACAGTCCAAGACAACCCTGACCATTGGTACGACCTGGCTCCCCAGGAGACGATCCGCCTGGGCGACGTGGACGTGGTCATGATGCGGAAGGATCCGCCGTTCGACATGGAGTACGTCGCTGATACTTATGTGCTCGATCGAGCTGAGCAGAACGGGGCCCTGGTGGTCAATCGCCCTGAGGCCCTGCGCAACATCAACGAGAAAGCCGCCATCTGCGGCTTTCCCCAGCTCACGCCGCCGACGCTGGTAGCGCGCGACCATCAGGTCCTGCGCGATTTTGTGCTCGAGCAGGGACAGGCGATCGTCAAACCACTGGACGGTATGGGCGGACATCAGATTTTTAAGGTGAGCGCTGAAGACCCCAACCTCAACGTGGTGCTGGAGACGGTTGGTGAGATGGGCCGTCACCTGATCATGGCGCAGGGATTTGTGCCGCAGATCACAGAAGGGGACAAGAGAATCCTGATGATTGACGGCGAGCCGGTGCCTTATGCGTTGGCCCGCATCCCCTCGGATCAGGACTTTCGGGGAAACCTCGCCAAGGGTGGCCGAGGCGTAGCGGTACCGCTGGACTCCGGCGACCTCGCGGTCGCCGAGGCGGTGGGGCCGATGCTGCGGGATGAGGGGGTGCTGTTTGCGGGTCTCGACGTGATCGGCGACCGGCTGACGGAGATCAACGTCACGTCACCCACCTGTATCCGGGAATTGGACGCGGCGCACGGACTAAATATTGCGGGTCAGCTTTTCGACTGTATGGAGTCACACCTGGCGAAACGATGAGCGCGGCAGACCACATTTCCAGCCAGGATCGGCTGAGCGTGACGCTGGTCTTTGCGCTGCTCAGCCACGCGGTCATTATCCTCGGTGTGACGTTCAGCTACGCGGAACCCCAGCTGCCGGAAATGCTGCCGTCTCTCGACGTGATTTTGGTCCAACGCAAAAGTGATACGCCGCCGGAAGACGCCGACTACCTGGCCCAGGCGTCGCAGAAGGGCGGCGGCACCGAGCTGGAGCGAGTCCGCCCCCAGAGCCCGATCACCGGGCAGGTCCCGAAACCCGACCCCGGTCTCGCCCCGGTTCCCCTTGCGCCCGCCAACCCGACACCCCAGCAGGAACAGCCCGCCGAAGTGCTGACCACCCGGCTGGCCGAACAGCAGGTTGCGCCCACCGAAGAGAGCAAGCCGGTCCCTGACCGAACCCAGCCCACCGCCCAGGAGCTGCTTCAGCGCAGCATGGAAATTGCGCGGCTGGAGGCAGAAATCGGGCGCGAGCTGCAGGCCTACGCCAAGCGGCCGCGCCGCAAGTTCATTTCAGCGAATACCCGTGAATTTGAGTTTGCCACCTACATGCAGGCCTGGGTGGCGAAGGTTGAACGCATCGGCAACCTCAACTATCCCGCCGAGGCACGCCAGCGCAAGCTCGAAGGATCCCTGGTCCTGACCGTCGCGGTCAGTCGGGACGGTTCGATCGAAGCGATTGACGTGATCCAGCCCTCCGGCTATCCGCTCCTGGACGAGGCGGCCATTCGCATTGTCCGCATGGGAGCACCCTACGCGCCGCTGCCCGAAAAGATTCGCGACAAGGTGGATATCCTCCACATTACTCGCACCTGGCAGTTCTTGCCTGGGGCGGTGTTACGACATAATTAGTTCAATGTCAGGACAGGCCATCCTGGCCTGCCTGACATCGCAAAAGGAAAACGTCGTTTCCCGTTTGCTTACGCTCCGCGCGACGATTGTCGCGCTGCGCGCCAGCACATCCGTGTGCCGGGTTTTCGCTTTTTCTCACAGTTAACCATCCGTCTGCTCGTTTCGGCCGCATACATCTTGTCTACCTTTAGTTGACGCTATGGTGGCGGTTATGGGCTATGATTTGCGTATGGACGGATCAGCCTATCTGAACGACCAGTTCCTCATTGCCATGCCTGGCCTGGAAGACCCCAACTTCTCACGTGCTGTCACCTATCTGTGCCAGCACAATGACGCGGGAGCGCTCGGGATTACCATCAATCGCGCTTCGGAGCTGATGGTGGGAGACGTGCTCGACCAGCTCAAGATCGAGTGCGAAGACGACGCATGGGGCGATCAGCCCGTGTTGGTTGGTGGGCCGGTGCACCAGGACCGGGGTTTTGTGCTGCACCGGGAAAACGGTCAGCAGTGGAAATCCAGCTTTTCGGTCACGCCGGACATCACTCTCACGACGTCCCGCGACATTCTCGAGGGCCTGGCCGCGGGCAACGGGCCCGAGCACTCGCTCCTGGCGCTCGGCTATGCCGGTTGGGGTGCGGGCCAGCTTGAGTCAGAGATGCTCAACAACGCCTGGTTAAGCTGCGATGCAGATGCCCGAATCCTATTCGACGCGCCGCTCGACGACCGCTGGCAACACGCCGCAGCCAACCTGGGCGTCAACATCGAGACGCTCACCGGCGTCGCGGGGCATGCCTGACAGCACTCCGTGCCGCGGCCTGCAGCGACTTCCGCACTCTGTTGAGTGACCAGTCTTTTCTTTGTTTTGACTACGGCCTGAAGCGTATTGGCGTGGCCACCGGTCAGCGAGTGACGATGACCGCATCCCCACTTGAGGTGATCACGCAGACCGGCGGTGACCAGCACTGGGAGCAGATTGAACAACTCCTGGCAAAGTGGCAACCTGACGCGCTGGTCGTCGGCATTCCGCTGACCGTTGAGGGAGAAACCCAGTCCATGACCCGCCAGGCCAGGAAGTTTGCTGCTCAGCTCGCACAGCGGTCGGGTCTGCGGGTTTTTGAGGCTGACGAACGTTTCAGCTCCAAAGCGGCTCAGCAGCGTTTCCGCCAGCAGCGTGCCGCCGGCGGTGCGCGCCGTTCCCAGGCGGGTCGCGAGGACGCGGTGGCGGCGCAAATCATTCTGGAGGCATGGTTTGCCGACAACCCCGCCTAGTGCCGTCGAAGCGTTAGCCACGCTGACGGAGGCGGTTCGCCTCGGCTTTCGCGACGAGCTGACGCCGCCAGCCCTGGTGGGCATCCACACCGGCGGCTGCTGGGTGGCCGACGAGCTCGGGCGGGCGCTCGGCGTCGCACCCGACCAGATCGGTCAGCTGGACGTCGGCTTTCACCGCGATGATTTTGCCGAGCGCGGCATGCGTAAGGTGCCGCTGCCGACGCGGCTGCAAGGCGATCTCAGCGGTCGCCCGGTGCTGCTCATCGACGACGTCCTGCACTCGGGCCGGACGATCCGAGCCGCGATCAACGCCCTGTTTGAATTTGGCCGACCCAGTCGAATCTGGCTTGCCGTGCTGGCGGACCGTGGTGGCCGCCAGCTGCCGATCTCGCCGGATTTTGTCGGCGTCACCGTCGACGTTCCCGCCGACCAGATGCTGCGGCTCAGCGGCCCGGACCCGCTGGCTCTGACCCTGCAACCCCCGACGAGCTCCCCGTGAAGCGCGATCCCTACGCCAACAATCTGCAGGTTCGCCCCGACGGCACGCTGCGCCATTTTCTGTCGATCGAAGGACTGGACCAGGCGCTCCTGACCCGCGTCCTGGACACCGCTGAATCGTTCGACGCGGCATCCCAAAAAAATGTGCGCAAGCTCCCGCTGCTGCGCGGAAAAACCGTCCTTAACCTGTTTTTTGAACCGAGCACCCGCACGCGTACCACCTTCGACCTGGCGGCCCGTCGGCTGTCCGCGGACGTAGTCAATCTGGACATCAACGCGTCGTCCGCCGTCAAGGGCGAGAGCCTGCTCGACACGCTGCGCACCCTGGAAGCGATGCGCTGCGACCTGTTTGTCATCCGGCACCCCCAGGCCGGCGCCGCCGAGTTTTTTGCACGGCATGTGCCGGAAGGCGTTGCCGTGCTCAATGCAGGTGACGGGCGCCACGCCCATCCTACCCAGGGCATGCTGGATCTGTTTACCATTCGGCGTCATCGGCCCGACCTGGAAAACCTGGTGGTGGTCATCGTCGGCGACGTCGCCCATTCGCGGGTTGCCCGTTCACAGATCCAGGTGCTGAATCTGTTTGGCGTGCGGCAGGTTCGGGTGGTCGGGCCGGCCACGCTGATTCCCAGCGGTGTGGAGCAGATGGGGGTGCACCTCTTTAGCAGCCTCGACGACGCCATGGTGGACGCTGACGTTGTCATCGGACTGCGTCTCCAGAAAGAACGGATGCGCGGTCCGCTGCTCACCAGCAGCGATGAGTACTACCAGCGTTACGGGATCACCGCCGAGCGGCTGGCGCTGGCGCGACCGGAATGTCTGGTCATGCATCCCGGCCCGATGAATCGCGGCATTGAGATCGACAGTGACGTGGCTGATGGGCCACAGTCCACCGTGCTGGAGCAGGTCCGCAATGGGCTCTCGGTCCGCATGGCGATTATGGCCCTGACCATGGGGGCAGGACCCGGCCTCGCGACGGAATCGAGTCCATGAAACAGCGCCTTCAGCGCGGTCACCTCAAAGATCCGGCAAGCGGGCTGGACGCCGTCGCCGACCTGTGGATCGATCAGGGTATCGTCACCGCCGTGGGCGAGCCGCCATCAGACCCCGACGGCTACCAGTCGGTTGACGTCAGCGGGTGCTGGATATTGCCCGGACTGGTTGACCTGGCGGCGCGAGTCCTGGAGCAGCCGGCCAGCGAACTGGCGGCTGCGGCGGCCGGCGGCTTGGCGCACGTCGTTTGCCCGCCGACGGACAGCCTGCCGCTCGATACGCCTGCCAAGGTCCGCGAGCGGCTGGCGAGCGCCGAAGCGGCGCCCGCCGCGGTGCACGTGCTCGGGGCGCTGACCCGCGGCCAGGCCGGCCAGCAGCTCACCGATCAGGCGGCGCTGCGCGCGGCTGGCTGCGTAGGTCTGAGCGACGGCGGCAGGCCGATTGCGGACAGCAAAGTGCTGCGCAGCGCGCTGCGGTACGCCGCCTCTTTGGATCTCACCGTATTCCTTCAACCGATGGATCCCGGCTTGGCTGACGGCTGTGCCCATGAAGGTGCAATCGCGACCCGCCTGGGTTTGCCGGCGGTGCCAGCCGCTGCCGAAACCGCCGGCATGGCCAGGATTCTCGCGCTGGCCGCAGACACCGGGGCAACGATTCACCTGACGCGTCTCAGCAGCGCGGCCGGGGTGGCGATGCTGCAGCGTGCCCGGTCGGACGGGCTGCGGATCACCGCCGACGTTGCCGCCCACCAGCTGTTCCTTACGGAACACGATTTGGTCGGGTTCGATCCGCTATGCCACGTTCAGCCGCCGCTGAGGAGTACCGGCGACCGGGACAGCCTGGTGCGCGCGGTTGTCGATGGCAACATCGACGCTATCTGCAGTGACCACACCCCGTTGCCTGCTGACGCCAAGCTGGCGCCGTTTGGCGATACCGAACCGGGTATCAGCGGCCTGGAAACGCTGCTGGGCCTGGGGCTTCGGCTGACCGAAGACGGCCACCTTTCGCTCGCCAAGCTGCTCGAGCGTTTGACGGCAGGCCCGGCCGGAATTATCGGCCTCGAGCCGCCGGCCATCCGACCAGGGGCGCATGTGGTGGTCTACGATCCGTCGGAGGACTGGTCTCCCTGCGGCGAGCGTTGGCGTTCAAGCGGGGGCAACACCCCGCTCAAACACTGGACCTTTCACGGCCGCGTGCGCGTGCCGAGTTCGTAAAGAGCTAGCCCTCTTCCTGCGGCAGCTTGTCGGCCGTGCGGGTCTCAAAATCCTCCGCATCGTGCCGCTCCGGCAGCTGCTTTTCAGGCTCACCCCAGGTGCGATTCACCATGCGGCCGCGCTGCACGGCATCCCGTGCGCTGATTTGGTCAGCCCAGCGAATCACGTTCTTGTACTCGTGTACGCTGAGGAATTCGCCGGCGTCGTACATGAGGCCGTGCGCGGTCGCGCCGTACCAGGGCCACGTCGCCATATCGGCGATCGTGTACTGGTCACCCGCCAGGTACTCTCGATCGGCCAGGTTCCGATCGAGGACGTCCAGCTGGCGCTTGACCTCCATCGCGAAGCGGTTGATTGGGTATTCAAACTTCTCGGGCGCGTACGCATAGAAATGCCCAAAGCCACCGCCGAGGTAGGGCGCGCTGCCCATCTGCCAAAACAGCCAGCTGAGGGTTTCAGCCCGCGCTGCGGGGGCCGCGGGAAGAAACTCACCAAACTTCTCCGCCAGATGAACCAGGATAGCCCCCGACTCGAACACCCGAGTCGGCGTGTCGGTGCTGTGATCGACGAGCGCCGGAATCTTGGAGTTGGGATTAGCGCTGACAAAACCGCTGCCGAACTGGTCACCCTCAGTGATGCGGATCAGCCAGGCGTCGTACTCCGCCCCGCTGTGCCCGAGCGCCAGCAGCTCCTCCAGCATGATCGTGACCTTGACGCCGTTTGGCGTGGCCAGCGAATAAAGCTGCAGCGGATGTTTGCCGCGGGGCAGCTCCTTGTCGTGGGTCGGACCGGAGATCGGCCGATTGATGTTGGCGAACTTGCCGCCGCTCTCCTGCTCCCACTGCCAAACCTTGGGAGGCGTGTACTCCGTGCTGCTGCTCATGATTGCGGTTCCGGATTTTCCGTTTAAAGAGGGTTAGACCCGCTATTAGACCATCTGCTTGCACCTGTTTGGGTAAACTGCCGCGCTGAAATCTTGGAGCTGCTCTGTGACCACACCAAAGCCCATTTTTTTTGACCTGGACGGCACCCTGACCAACCCAGAAAGCGGCATCGTCCGGTGTATCGAATATGCGCTGGATCGGCTGGCGGTGCCCTACTCATCCGACGATGACTTCCGCCGATTCATCGGACCGCCGCTCAGAGCATCGTTTGCAAACCTGGTGGGTGAAGAGCTGGCGGACGAAGCCGTTCGACTCTACCGCGTGCGGTTCGATGACTGCGGCTGGCGGGAAAATGATCCCTACCCCGGTATCTCCACGCAGCTCCAGGCGCTCAGAGACCGAGGCCACACCCTCTTTGTCGCCACCAGCAAACCCCAGGTTTTTGCCGACCGCATCATCGACCATTTCGAGCTGCGGCCGTACTTCGACGCCGTCTATGGCTCCGAGCTGGACGGCACTCGCAGCGGCAAGGTGGACCTGCTGCGGCACGCGCTGGCGGAAACGCAATCGCCTCCCGGCGCAACCATGGTGGGAGATCGGCGACATGACGTGGAAGGCGCGCGAGCCAACGGCCTGCGGGCCGTCGGCGTGACCTATGGGTTCGGCTCAGCACAAGAGCTGACGGAAGCCGGCGCTGAACTACTGATCAACAGCCCGCAGGCAGTAGCAGAGGCTCTCTTGGGATAAAAAAGAGTGGGTCAGAGCGGACCTGGATACTGCGGTGTTCTCACCCCGGTACAGGTATGTACCGGCATTTTCGATGGCTGCAAGCCGTCGAAAATGTGAGCTAACTAAAAACCACGCTTTTTAGTTAGCGACGCCGAAAAAGCCATGGATGGCTTTTTCGGCGAGAGTGCCCTGCTGGGCCAATAGAGTGCGTTTCAGAGCCCCGTTGGGCGCCAAGAACAAGGCGCATCGCGCCGCCGATGGCCGTAGCCCTTGGCAAGCGGTGCAACGCGGTTATTGGCGCCCAAGGGGGCTCCCTTCGGGCGCGCACCACAAGGCCCTGGAGCGGCGTTGCGAGCCTTGGCCAGGGAACCACCCTGGCCGGCGGCTCGCGCCTACCTCCAGGGCCTTGTGGACACGCGCTGAAATGCAATCTATTGGCCCAGCAGGGCACTACAGCATCCCAGACTCTTCTTCGGAGTCGACGAGGCCGATGCCGTCGAGGCCTTGAGCGAGCGTCTTCGCGTCGCCACCCTGCGAC